>JANJXE010000285.1 GCA_024709185.1 Paludibacter sp. | reverse complement strand
GAGTTCCATTCAACTGATGCGTGTGCCTCAGGGTGCCAGGGTTTTGATTGCCGGTTCACATGGCAATTATGGATTCCTTCATCATGCACTGGTATTTTTGTTGTCAGGAAATGCTGTTTGTCTTGAGGATGTTAAAGTTTCAGGATTTAATGCCATCTTCCATGCGATCCATCATCTGGGTGTACGGCACATACGGTTTACACCCTCTCTGTTTCGGGAACTTGCTGTTCTGCCAAAAGCTCAACAAGCCTTAAGACTTCTTGATGCGGTACGGTTTTCCGGTGAACCTCTTTTGCGGACTGATTTACAACTGGCACAATCGGTATTAAGTCCGGAATGTCTGATTCAAAATATATACGGAAGCACCGAAAGCTCATTATTCATTTGGAGTAATACGGATAAAAATCTGCAGGATGATTCACCTACTGTCCCTATTGGTAGAATTTATCCCCTTTCCTCTTACGCCATCCGGCCACTCAATGATGCCGATGAAAATGATAGCAGAGGAGAGCTGCTGATACGATCACACTACCATGCATAAGGAGATTTCCACGACGGGATCATCGACAAAGAACGATTTCCTGTTCATGATGGAAGTACCGATGAGCGAATATATGCAACAGGAGATGTAGTACAACTACTTCCCGATGGAAATCTGATTCATCTTGGCAGACTTGGTCGCATGGTCAAAATACGCGGAAACAGGGTCTTTCTTACCGAAGTTGAACATCAGTTACACTCCTTGCCAGACGTAACAGGAGCAGCTGTGGTAGATAGGGTAGAGCAGAATCAGCTTGTGTTGTATGGGTTTGTCACGACAGAATCAACAGACAGTATGCCCCGGGACCTGCGTGCTGAATTAGCTGCAAAGCTTCCGGATTTTATGATTCCCGTAGAGATAAAAATGATATCCCGGATTCCTTTACTGAATGGTGGCAAAGTGGATTATCAGGCATTAATAAGTCTTATACCAACATTCGATTCAACCGATCCTTCGGAGACAATCGTCACTGATTTTGATCGACTGATCCAGCTTTGGGAATCTGTTTTGTGGAAAGGAGCACATACCTATATTTACGATTTCTTTTCACTTGGTGGTGATTCATTACGTTTTATGGTTTTGATGGCTGAAGTAGAGAAATACTTCGGAGTTAATCTCCGGGCGGAAGAACTTAGGTCAAAATGTACCTTGCAGACTCTTGCCGATATACTGGGAATTGAAACGACTGCTGTAACACCGGTTATCAGGTATAAATCACTGGAGGCCCGACTTTTTCGGTCAGCAATGGGTTCTTCGAAAGGAATCGCTCTTGCCATGCCGGGAATTGGTGGATTGTCGAATGCATTTCCTTTTCACAAAGCAGGTTTTTTTCAGGACCATGACATGTGGGTTGTTGAATTTCCGATACATAAAGGTAACATGCTTCAGGAAAACAGGTGGAGTATAGCTGCCCTGGAAATAGTGCAGGGAATTAGGGAGGGAATACTTCCAACACCGCGTGTAGTTTTTGGTTTCTCTTTCGATGGGGGATTAGCATGGCTGGTTGGGCGCCTGTTGGCAGGTTTACCTCAGTGTCCCAACTATGTTGTAATGGTGGATGCACCGCCACTTCATCGACGAAGCAGATTTATGTATCACCCACTCAGAAAAGCTTTAAAGACAAATTCTGCTGAAAAATTGCCACCTGTACTTCATTTATGCAGAGCACCGTTGTTCAGGGTACTGGCTAATCGTATTCATACCAGAGAATGGAGTCAAAAAGATGGTATTCTCTGTCAGGTAGATCTTCCTACTGTTGATCACCTTGACATGAAGAATTGGGAAATACTGGCACTTGCTAAAGAAGCTGTTGTAGCATTTCTGAATGCTAAAGAAGTTGCGTTTGAATGGAAATCTATCGTTCAACCTCCTGATGTATTGGGCTGTGCCATTTTTTATGCTTTTCATGGAGATCGGATTTCATTACAACATGTACTGGATAAAGTATCAGAAGGTACAGACATAACCGGAAAAACCTATTTGCAACATCTTGTTGTATTAATGTACACAATGAAT
Organism: Paludibacter sp.; assembly: GCA_024709185.1. GTDB lineage: Bacteria > Bacteroidota > Bacteroidia > Bacteroidales > Paludibacteraceae > Paludibacter. Next base: position 792 of record JANJXE010000285.1, on the reverse strand, counting down.
GAACCAGCAAAGTCGGAAGAATTATGCAGGCTTGCAGTACAAAAATGGCCCGATTCTGAGAAGGTGCGTTTTTTACATCGACGCATAAGACGAGATGTCGGATTGCTCTTTTCGGGAGATGTCCCCACAATCTATCCACGGGGTATTATAGAGATCGAGAATAACTTAGCTTCGCGGAGGTACAATTCAGTGACCCCAAAATCACTGCCAGTCAGATTTTTATTTTTGGCATATGATGTTTCGCTTGCTTTGTTGGCTGCAAAATTTAAGATTGGCTGAACCAGATGATTTTCAACTTTTATAGTTAGTAGCTAATTAATACTTGTTAAAGAGTTGTAACGTTAAAAAAAATGATTATTTTTGTCAGTGAAAGTATTTGTGCATCAAACATTTAAAATCAACTTGTATGTATCCCGGGAAAGCCGCTGCTAAGGTAAGGCTGAAAATTATGGAAGCTGAAGACGATGAATTGTTTGAACTATTAATCATGAATTACGTTAAACGAAATAGCCTGGAGGTTTTAAACGCCCGCATTGGACTCGAAGCGGTTGAACTGTGTCGCTCTAATACTGATATTGATTTGATTTTGATGGCTATTCTTGTGCCAAATTTGAGTGGATATGAAGCAAAACTGTAATTTTAAGGAGTAGTTGCTTATCGAAAAATGCATACTTTTTTTGTTGATGGTGCTGATTCCTGAAATGGAAGTCAGGGCACAGTTTGTATTGCAATCCTATTTGGAAGTGGGCGAGACCAATGTTTCAGAAGGTATTTATCTGAAGAATGGATACT
>JANJXE010000498.1 GCA_024709185.1 Paludibacter sp. | reverse complement strand
CACCGGGGTTCCACCTCTTCCCATTCCGAACAGAGAAGTTAAGCCCGGTCACGTCGATGGTACTGCGTAACAGTGGGAGAGTAGATAGCCGCCGTTTTTTTAAACTCCTGATTACAATACTGTAGTCGGGAGTTTTTTTGTGCACACTAAAGTTGTTAAAGAATTATGGAGAGATAATTCGTAATTCATTACTCTGTTCAGATTTCGGGCTTCATATTCTTATTGATCGTTTATTGTATTGGGAATATGCTGTTTTTTATGTATTTTTGCCTTCGTCAATCCAACTAAATTCATGAAGGAATATATTCAAAACCTGAGAAAGGAAATCCATCAGCATAATTATAACTATTATGTGCTAAATACCCCAACTATCAGCGATAAAGAATTCGATGATAAACTACGGGAGCTTCAGGAACTGGAATTGAAATACCCTGAATTCTTTGATCCGCTTTCTCCGACGCAACGGGTTGGTAGCGATCTCAGCACAGGATTTGCACAATCAACCCATCAGTATCCTATGTTATCGCTGGGTAATACCTATTCCTATGAAGAAATAAGTGACTTTTATCAACGTATACAAAAAGCGTTGCAAGAACCTTTTGAACTGGTTTGTGAACTGAAATACGATGGTACGTCCATTTCACTGATTTATGAAAACGGTCAATTGCTAAAAGCGGTAACACGTGGTGATGGTGTGAAAGGGGATGTTGTTACTGATAACGTTAAAACAATCCGGTCCATTCCCTTACAACTTTTCGGAACTACCATTCCACAACGTTTCGAGATACGGGGCGAAATCCTGATGCCCTGGGCTGTATTTGATCAGCTAAACAATGAAAGGGAAGCACAGGAGGAACCTCTTTTTGCAAATCCGCGAAATGCCGGTTCCGGAACACTTAAATTGCAAAATTCGGCCGAAGTAGCTGCCCGTAAACTCGATTCCTACCTTTACAGCGTGCTGGGTGAAGATCTTCCCTTTGAAACTCATTACGATAGCCTGAGGAAAGCGCATGAATGGGGATTTAAAATTTCAGATGCCATTCGGGTATGTTCATCACTGGACGATGTTTACGATTTTATTCAGTATTGGGATGTCGAACGTAAGGAGCTGCCTGTTGCTACCGATGGTATTGTAATTAAGGTTAATTCCTTTGCTCAACAAGAATTTCTTGGTTATACCGCGAAATCTCCCAGATGGGCTATCGCCTATAAATACCAGGCCGAAAAGGCACTTACCAAATTATTTTCAGTGAGTTACCAGGTGGGACGTACAGGTGCTGTTACTCCCGTTGCCAATCTTGAACCTGTCTTACTCTCCGGAACAATTGTTAAAAGAGCGTCTCTGCACAACGCCGATATTATTGAAACTCTGGATTTACATCTTGGCGATAGTGTTTATGTTGAAAAGGGAGGAGAGATTATCCCGAAAATTACAGCTGTAGAGACCAGTTTGCGAAATCCGGATGGTGAAAAAGTTGGTTTTATCAGTAATTGCCCCGAATGCGGTGCCCGACTAGTGCGCATAGAAGGGGAAGCTGCTCATTATTGCCCCGATGAACTGAATTGTCCGCCTCAGATAAAAGGTAAAATTGAACATTTTGTAAGTCGGAAAGCAATGAATATTGATGGTTTGGGTAGTGAGACTATTCAACTTTTATACAACCAGGGACTTGTAAAAGATGTTGCAGATTTGTATACCCTTAAAGTGGCCGATCTGGCACGACTTGAACGTCTGGGTATAAAATCAGCACAAAATATTTGTAATTCTATCGAACAATCCCGATTTGTTCCATTTGAAAAAGTAGTTTTTGCATTGGGAATTCGCTTTGTAGGTGAAACGGTTGCAAAAAAACTGGCCAAGGCCTTTACCTCTATCGAACAATTGCAGCAGGCAACTGTCAGTC
>JANJXE010000216.1 GCA_024709185.1 Paludibacter sp. | reverse complement strand
CAACTGGGCCGGAGTCTTTGAACTAAAAAACAATGAAAACAGTAGGAGAATTAATACAGATGCCCGCAAGCAACGTATTGCAGAAGAAGCAGCCCGAATCTCAGGAGATTATAGAAATTAAAAGCCAGTTCGGTCAAACCTACATGGAATTTGCCCAACGTTTTAACCCCCGGATTCAGACCATAATCCTCTCCAAACGAGCGGACTATGTCCAATGTCATTACTATCCTTATCCTACCTTGGCCAAAGTTGCAAAGGTGTACTCGGAGATGGCTCCCATCAACTGGTTGAAAATTCAGTTTGATAATCTTTGCGACTATGTGGGTGTGAAGGAGAAAATGTCGGACTTCCAGATAGAGGAGCTTTCAACGCTGTTCTACTACGATTGCTACTTTCTGAATATCGCTGAAGTTGCTCTTTTCATGGTAAAGCTCAAACTGGGAACCTTCGGTGAGTTCTACGGCACGGTTGACCCGCTTAAGATCATGACTGCCAAAAATCATTTCCTTTCGGAACGGCAAAGAGAGATAAGAAAGCACGAAGAGAAGTTAGAGCATCAGAATCGGGAACAAAAGCGAGCGCTATGGGCTGCCAATGCTGTTACCTACGAAACCTACAGGGCAATGAAGCGAAAGCAAGCCCGACAGAAAATCAGGAATCTTATCAAAAAGAAAATACACCGGAATCGATTAAGGAGGAGTTATGATGAGAATGGATTACAAGGACTTATCTGAAATGACAATCATGGAGTATTGTCGCAGGTTAAAAGACTTCAAAGGTAACTTGGCCGCAAGAAGTCTATTCATAAACAAGTGGAAAGAACATAAACAAAAACTCAAAAATCAATTATGCTAAAATTAACAGTAATAGGTCATTTGGGACAGGATGCAGTCCTGAAGACATTTGGAACGGCTAGTTTCATTTCATTTTCAGTTGCTCACACTGACAAATTCAAAGACAGTCAGGGAGTGGAACACGAAAAAACACAATGGGTATCCTGCTTGAAACGTGTGGGGGAAAATTCATCACTCACAGCGTATCTTAAAAAAGGGACAAAAGTCTATGTCGAAGGTCGCTTCTCGGCTAAACTCTTTGCAAGTCAGGCCAGCAACACTCATCAAATAGCGCTTAATCTCGATGTTACCAGTTTGGAGCTGTTAAGCGCCAGAACAGAACCCGCTCAACCAACAATGAGTCCGGAATCTTTTGGTGAGCCCAGGCGTGTTGATATGCCGGAACCCGCAGTGAATAATAACGGATTACCTTTCTAATGTATGTGGTGGAATAGACAAAAGCAGAAAACACCCACCACCCCCAGAAGCAGAAAGATAGCACGATTGGACAGAATTTTCAGCCAGTACATCCGTCGTCGGGACTGCGGTTTCGCCTACGGATATTGCATAAGTTGTGGTCGTGTTATTCACTTCCATAAATGCGATGCCGGCCATTACATCAATCGTCGCCACATGGCAACCCGATACGATGAGATGAACGTCAACGCTCAGTGCATTCAGTGCAACAGGTTTACAGAAGGTAACATTCAAGGATATAGACGTGGATTAATAGAAAAGGTGGGTGAAAAGAACGTCGAAATGCTGGAATTAAAACGTTTCAACTCCTGTCAACTAACTGATTCAGAGCTGGATATGCTGATAGCTTTGTACAAGAAAAAATTAGAAACATTAGAGAAAAATCAAATTTTTTTAAAATAAAAGTGCTTATCATATAAGCATTAATTAGTATATTTACATTCGTTTTTGTAGTATGGAAAACAATCTAAAAATAGTATACAAGGACATCGATTCATTAATCGAACCTACGTACAACCCCCGCAAGATAACAGCTAAGCAACGGGAGGACATCAAAAAATCACTCCAAACCTTTGGCTTTGTTCAGCCTTTGGTAGTAAACGTTCATCCTGACAGGTTGAACATAGTAGTTGGTGGTAATCAACGTCTGAAAATCGCTAAGGCTATGGGTTACACCGAAGCTCCCTGTATTGAAGTAACGCTGGATGAACAGGGGGAAAAGGAGCTTAACCTTCGACTCAATAAGAATCAGGCTGAGTTTGACTTCGAAATGCTCAATGAGTTCTTCGATAAGAAATTCCTTTTTGAAGTAGGTTTTACTGACAAGGAGATAGGCAAAATCCAAAGTGAGTTTGAGGAAAAATTCAAAGCCATCACAAACGACAATGCTGAAATGCCGATAGTTCAGCAGTTCAATGAGAAATACTCAACTATCATGATTTTCTGTGATAACGAGATGGACTTAAACTGGCTGAGGAACGTACTTAAACTTCAGAAGATGAAGGATTACAAAAACTCCAAAATTGGAGAAGCACACGTACTTACTGTTCAACGTTTTCAGGAAATTTGGGAGGAGGCTACAAATGTCAATTAAGATAGTGTGCCCGTCAAAAGGAAGGGCAAATAATGTTCGGACAACCCGACTCATTCCATCACTGGTACTGGTTGTTCCTGCAGGAGAAGCGGAAGACTATAAAGCTCACAATCCCAAAACGGAAGTGGTGGGTGTTCCTTCGCATATCAGAGGGATAACTCATACACGGCAATGGATCTTGGATAACTGGGCCAGTGAGGATGTTTTTATGATTGATGATGATGTGGTATCAGTGAGAAAGAACTACTTCTACGGGGAAGGTTCCGGAACTATCGATGACCCGGAAACAATACTTGAAATCATCAATCAAACGGCCTATATCTCAAAGCAAATCAATTCGAGGGTTTTCTCATTTTCTAAAATCAGGAATCCACTTGAATACAATGCTTTTTCACCCATTGTACATACTGGTTACATGAATGCTTCATTCTGTGGTTTCATCAGAGGACACGGACTGGCATACGACCTGAATCTTTCAGAAGGTGAAGACCATTACATTTCCTGTCTCACTATCTACATGCACCGATATTGCCTTATCGATAATCGGTATTCATTTGTTACTGATGGAAACTTCACCGCTTTGGGAGGATGTAATGACTATCGCACCCGTGAGAGCATGATAAGAAACACGCTCTACCTGCGGCAAAAGTTTGGAGAAGCTATCCAGTACAAGGAACCAACAGCTCTTAAACAGAATGTAAACATCGGAGAACGTTCACTTAAATTTCCTTATTGATTATGAAGCCATTTTTAAAAGATACATTCATCGGTATTCCATCACTTTCACGTCCGGAATACATCACAAAGAAAACCATGTCGTGGGCAAAAGAACTGCCCAATGTAAAGGTATTTGTTGAGCCAAAGGAACGTTTTCTGTATAAGTACTACTTAGGTGATGCAGTCGAAACACTTCCTGAATCAAAGCAGGGCTTAATGTACTCACTCAACTACATCAGAAGGTACGCTAAAGAAAAGGGTTTCAAATACCTTTTCCAGCTCGATGATGATGTAGATGGCTTTGCCCGTATTGATACAGAAGAACCATTGGAAGCATTTATGCAGACTCTTTCAGACTGCCATCAGGCTATGGAACAATTCCCATCAATCGGTGGGATACGCTTTACTCAGTACCGTTACTGGCTTTACTCAAAGAAAAATATCCACAAATGGACACACCTCAATAAACCACTTCAGGGTATTGCAATGATCCGACTGGATGCTGTTGAAGAAATTAATCCCGATATGCGGGAGTTTACCAATACACTCACCTCTCTTTACATGTGGAAGAAAGGCTTTCACACGCTTAATTACGGCTTATCCGGCCTAAAGGTAGTGCAGAATGCTAACAAGGAAGGATGTCAGGTTTACAACCGCAAACAGGATGCTTTAGACACTATCCACCTTCTTCAAAAGGATTTTCCCGAAGTGAAGGAAAAGCCCGGCTCGAGCTGGTTTGGTGTCGATGTAGACATCAGTTACTACTTAGATAAATATCGTTATACTTCGTTAAACTGCGAAGATGACAGCTTGCAAAATCACTTATCCAATTGTAAGTTTGAATAAATATAAAAACCTAATTTACAGAAAGATATGGAGCAAGTAACGACATTAAACGGTTACGACCTGTTCGAGGTTGTTTCCGCTTTTCAGAAAGAAATCAGAAGGTGCAACGAAGAAGGAGCCATGTATTGGGGTGTGGAGCTGTACGAAAGTGGCTTCATCCCCTATGCATGGAAACGGATGTTTATCATCTCAACGGAGGATATCGGTCTGGCTAATCCTATGGCAACGGTTGTCATCAATTCTCTTTACTGGCAGTACGAAAAACTATCCTCAAACAAGGGAGACAAGAAGAAGCAGGAACGATTGCCCTATGTGCAGGCTATTCTCTATTTGGTTAACTCACCCAAAAGCAGGCATACCGACTGGGCGTTGAACTACTACTTTGATTCTCACCTTTTCGTTGATACCAAGATGAGACAGATTCCTGATTACGCTTTGGATATCCACACACGAAGGGGCAAAATCAAAGGTAAAACCATCGAGGACTTTTTCACCGAAGGTAGTCTGGTTGATAACCACAAGGTACAGCCCAATGAGTTGAATTACCGTGATGCCTGCCGGAAACGCTGGACTGACAAGGACTGGTTAAATGCTTCAAATCAAAAGAAAGCGGAGATTGAAACACTCAAGTCCTACAAGTACAAATCCTATCAGCCGGAGAAGAGCAAACCCGAACAATCAATTCAAAGTACATTATTCGAGTGAAATGGAATGACATAATATGACACATAAAAAAACCAAGTTCTCAGGAACTGCTGCGACACGGAGGAATAAATTAACCTTCGTGTCTGCTTACGATAAGTCCGCATGTAACGTGTCAGCATCATGCAGGCATACCAAGATATCGAGAAACTGCTTTTACGAATGGATGAAGACCGACCCCTACTTCAGGGAACGGATAGAGGAGCTGGATGAGGAAGTACTCGACATGGCAGAGTCAATGCTAAAGAAAAATATTCACGAACAGAAGGAAGCAAGTATTTTCTTCTTTCTAAAAACCAAAGGCAAGAAACGTGGATACATCGAAACCATCGACAACCAGCTTACTATTAATCCATTCGAGGAATTAATGAAAGCTGCAAGTCAGGTGGAAGATGAATGAAAAGTATATTAAAAGTTTTAAGCGCTGGCAGGAAGACTGGAATCTCTTTGTGAGGGATGTTTTGAAAGCCCGGCTGGATCACGAACAGCAGGCTATCATTTCATCGGTACAACACAATCCCATGACTGCCGTAGCAAGTGGAACAGCACGAGGGAAGGACTTCGTGGCTGCTTGTGCCAGCTTATGCTTTCTTTACCTCACTCCAAAATTCTCAAAAGATGGCAGACTGGTAGAAAACACCAAGGTAGCAATGACAGCCCCTACAGGACGACAGGTGCTGAATATCATGGTTCCGGAAGTCAGGCGACTATTTCGCAATGCAGGATGTTTGCCTGGGCGATTGGTTGCAGGTGACATCCGGACTAACTATGAGGAGTGGTTTCTTACCGGATTCAAGGCAGGAGACGATGCAACAGAAGCATGGTCAGGCTTTCACGCTTCCAATACGATGTTTGTCGTAACGGAGGCATCAGGTATTACCGAAACTACTTTCAACGCTATAGAAGGGAACTTACAGGGTAATTCACGGCTGTTAATTGTCTTCAACCCAAACGTAACAACAGGCTATGCTGCACGGGCAATGAAAGCGGAACGATTCTCTAAATTCCGGCTGGATTCTCTTAATGCGGAGAATGTGGTTACCAAAGAAAACAGGATTCCCGGACAGGTGGACTATGAATGGGTAAAGGATAAGGTAGTGACATGGACAACTCCTATCTCAGAGGATGATTTCAACGAGGGAGAGGGTGACTTTGTATGGGAAGGTAGTTTTTATCGACCCAACGACCTTTTCCGTGTGAAGGTGAGAGGGATGTTTCCAAAGGTTGCAGAAGATGTTCTTATCCCTTACGAATGGATAGAGATTGCCAACCGGAACTGGGAGATTTACACGCAGGAACAACCCATTAACCATTCCAAACTTATCATCGGTGCTGATGTGGCCGGAATGGGTCGTGACCGTTCGGTGCTTTGTCATCGTTACGGCAAGTTTGTTGAACGCTTTCAACTCCATCAATCCGGAGGAAAGGCTGACCACATGCATGTAACCGGAATGATTGCCCGACATCTGAAAGATAAGCGGGTAATGGCTTTTATTGATACTATTGGTGAAGGAGCTGGAGTTTATTCCCGGCTTTTAGAGCTCGGTTTTGACAATGCCGTTTCATGCAAATTCTCTGAAAGTGCTTCGGGACTGAACGATGTAACCGGAGTTTATACCTTTCTGAATATGAAAGCCTACCTGTACTGGTGTGTACGTGACTGGCTCGATCCTAAAAACAAAAACTATCCCTGCCTGCCGCCAGATGATGAGCTGTTGGAGGAAGCTACTGAAATCAAATGGGTGTTTCAATCGAACGGCTCCATAGCTATCGAGAAGAAGGAGAACTTAGTGGAGAGGATTAAACGCTCACCCGATAAGTTTGATGCACTGGCTAACACCTTCTATCCACACAACCACAATAACGTGCAGGATTTAAGCGGATTATTTTACTAAGATTTTTAAGTTGATGATTATGAGTGTTGATGAGATTTTTACAATGACAACCCCTGAGGAAATCATTCAGGAGCTAAAGAAAGGTCGGGGTGCGGAACTTCCCGACATTAAAAAATACATTTCAGCTATTGACCCGCAAAAGCATCTTATCTTTGATGAGATAGAGCGACCCAATAAGCTGATTAAAAACGAAAACGGTGAAATCAGAACCGAAAAGGTGGCTCGAATAGCCCTTGCTCTTCAAAAGTTGATAGTAAAGCGAGCAGCCTCTTTTCTCTTTGGTAATCCGGTTGAACATGTTCTTCAGGCGACAGCCAACGAACAACAGAAGTTGGTTTTTACAGCATTCCAAGAGATAATGGATGATGTCAAAATCAACTCCTTAAACCGAAAGATTGCAAAGGCTCTATTCTCCTGTACTGAGATTGCCGAACTGTGGTATCCTGTCCCTTTGGAGGAAGGAGAAGAGCCCCGCTATGGTATTGGCTCACGGTTTAAACTCCGGATGTCGATACTCAACCCTATGAAGGGAGATATACTCTATCCCTATTTCAATGATTACGGTGATATGGTGGCTTTCTCACGGGAATACACTACCAAAAATACCGGACGAAACAAACGTTACTTTGAAACCTATACGGATAACTTCATCTATAAGTTCGATATAACAGAAGGTGCTGCAACCCTTGTTGAAGGTTTCCCAAAAGAAAATCCAATCGGTAAAATTCCTATCGTTTACGCTCAAACTGAAACAGCCGATTACGAGGATGTGCAATGCATGATTGAACGCCTGGAAAAACTACTCTCTAACTTCGCTGATACGAACGATTATCATGCTTCGCCTACCATCTTTGTGAAAGGTACTATCAAAGGTTTCTCAAAGAAGGGAGAAAGCGGAAAAATCCTAGTTGGAGAAAAGGAATCAGAAGCTAACTATCTTTCATGGACACACGCTCCGGAAGCTGTGAAGTTGGAGATTTCTTCTCTACTGGACTTAATCTATACCATAAGTCAGACTCCAAACATCGCTTTTGAGAATGTGAAATCCATCGGAACAGGAATATCCGGAAAGGCTCTTAAACTGATGTTTCTCGATGCTCATTTAAAGGTGCAAGACCACATGGAGGTGTTTGATGAATACCTTCAGCGCAGAACATCGGTTGTTAAGGCTTTCATCGGTCACTTCAACACCAAACTGGCTTCAATTGCCAAAGCAACAGATATTGAATTCATGATAACTCCCTTCATGATGGATGATGAATCCGATAAGCTGGAAGTGATTATGACAGCAACCGGAAATAAAGCTGTTATGTCGCAAAAAACAGGGGTTAAAATGGCTGGATTTGTTGCAGATGCAGAAGCAGAACTTCGGCAAATTCAGCAGGAAGAAAAGGAACTCAACACTATTCAATCATTCCCAACATCCGTATGATGGAAGAAGCATTGATGCAGGTTATAAGTGAGATTGTTCAGGAGAAACAATCGGCTCGAAAATTCCCAACCTACGCAACTAAAAGGGAAGTTTACGAAAAGGTACGGCAAGCGCTCAATACTCTTTGGGCGCAAGGTCGTATCAAGGTAGGAGATACGATTAACGACAGATGGATTGAACCAGTATGAACAAAACACAATACACCGTTAAGGAGATTGGTATAAGCTACGACCGCCAGCATTATCAACGCATTGAACAGTACATTCTGCAACTGCAAAAACTCTACTTGTCGGCCATCAATGAAGCTGCTACGATAGTGGAAGGAATTGTTGCCAGTCCTGCTGTTCCGTTTGCTTTTGAGAACTTTCCCAAAGCTCAGCGAAAGGCGGATTCCATCATCAATCTATTGAACGCTCAGATGTATTCTCATATCCGAGAGATGTCACGGCAGGAATGGCTTGCTTCGAGCTTTAAGAACGACCAAATCGTCGAATTTATGTCTCAGGCAACCAAACTATCATCCGAACAGCTTTCACGCTTTAAAAGCCGAAATATGGAGGCATTGAAGGCTTTTCAGGAAAGGAAAATTAACGGGCTGGGACTTTCCGACCGTGTGTGGAACTACTCCCTGCAATTCAAAGGAGAACTGGAACTGGGAATCGACATCGCATTAGGTGAGGGACGATCTGCTGCTCAGCTTAGTCGGGACTTGCGCCAGTACCTACAAAATCCGGATAAGCTTTTCCGGAGAGTGAAAGACAAGCACGGAATTCTTCACCTCTCCAAAAACGCCCAAAAATATCATCCCGGCCCCGGTGTATATCGTAGTTCATATAAGAATGCCATGCGCCTCACCAGAACGGAGATTAACATGGCATATCGTGTTGCTGATTATGAAAAGTACCAACAGTTGGACTTTGTTACCGGGATTGAAATCATCAGGTCAAATCGGTTCTTCAATTGTCCGGTATGTGAATCAAAGAAAGGGAAATACCCAAAGTCTTTTCGATTCATCGGCTGGCATCCGCAGTGCAGGTGTCATGCGGTGCCGGTGGTTGCAAATCTCTTTCTTTGAGGGGCAAACTTTGTAGGTTAACTGCCGGCAGGGCAGTCCACTCGATTGGCAACCGTTTATTTTTACATTCCGTAATAACTTTTTATCAATTCAACAAGTAATCCACCAGCAGTTCCTGTAGCTATCTGCCATGTTCCATCTAAGGTTTTGCTTATCATTTTTTGAATCCAATTATTCGTTTTTGTCCCAAATTTTCCAGTAGTTACTTCAGGTTTCTCATTCTGTATAATTTCAGCGATATCAGTTACATCTTCTTCGCTAACTTTATACTTTCTCAATTCTTCCTTAAATTCATCTATGTTGCCTTGATTTATAGTAATTGTAGAATTAATAGTATTATAATCACCAGCAGAAATAGTGTTACCATAACCACTTGCATTAATAATCGTTTGATTGTAGATTTTCTCTACCTTTTCATTAACATTTTCTTTCACTGTCAATTTGTTTTTAATTAGGTCATCTAAGTCAGGTAGTTCCTTTTCTATTTGGAGCATAAAATCAAGCAATTTTGCTCTAATTTCAGCTAATGTTTGAGTAATCTGTCCAACATGAACAATAACTCTTAAATTAGATATGCTAAAGTTTTGCCCTGCATCCATTGCCAATCTTGTCAAATAGGCACACATATCAGGTCCAAACTCTTTATAAATCATTCCATTTTTATTTTCCCTTTCTTGGCTTTCTAAAGTTTGAACACTATCATCAAATCTAAATCGAGCCATTTCCTTTACAAAATCCTTCGGAAATACCATCAATGGTAAAGGAACATTATCTTGCGTATAAAATCCTTGTTGCATAGTGCAAGTCAGATTACACTTTCCATATCTATAACTTGGTAATTCTTTATCCTTGTAACCACTTAATTCTTTATTTGACCAATCCATCAATTCCTTGTTTCCAATCCTGGTTGCAAGGATTTTTGTCTTTAACAGTGGGTTTGTTAATGACTTTTCGGAATCGGATAATTCTTCAATTATTTGCTCAATTATTGTCATGGTCGTCTTTTTTTAAATGGTTGCCAACGTGTTACGTGTATGGTGTCGTTTGGCGATTGGAAGCACGAACCTTTCAAACTAACACAAATTTTATTAAATGTAACACCCTTGAATTTAGCACTATCCGCCAAATGATTTATACACTTTGTTGTATGCTGGTGTTTATCCTTCAAAGTCAATCCGTCTCAAGTTTTAACAAATTTAACAGTTTTCTTATCAATCTGCACAGACGTTGATTCGGAGTACAAATTTATTTTGTTTTTGTGGGTGGGTAAATCCCCAAACCGCCCTTAAAGGCGGTAATTAGGGTTGGCTTTGTAAGCTCTTTGGCAAGTTTAGGTTTAGAGTGGCTCGTGCGACTTGACAATGTGCTTACAAAAAGGGATGGCTATCATTTCCCAAGTTTCAATATTCTAAATGCACCCTGAGATACAATCAAAAAAACAATAGAACCAACAATCAAATCAGGATATTTTGATTGGGTCAGCAACACCAATACTCCAGCTAAAATAACTCCTGAATTTATTATTACATCGTTGGAAGTAAAAATCATACTGGCTTTCATGTGTGCTTCTTTACTTTTCGATTTCTGGAGTAGGTACAAACAGATGGCATTGGCAGTTAATGCTAAAACTGAAACTCCAATCATAATTCTGTAGTCTGGCATTTCTTCAGAACCTATAAATCGTCTTACCACTTCTATAATACCTAAAAAGGCTAAGGATAATTGAAAATAACCACTCCAACGTGCAACTTTCTTTTTTCTCAGAACTGTTGAACCAACTGCCCAAAGACTTAATCCATATACAAAAGAATCAGCTAACATGTCTAAAGAATCTGCCACCAAACCCATTGACTTTGAAATAAGTCCGGTAGTCATTTCAATTATGAAAAATCCAAAATTAATTATGAGTATCGTCCATAACAGTTTTGATTGTACATCGGAACTTTCTATTGTTACTTCCTTTTCATCAATAGAACTTGAATATGTATGTTTTGCTCCAAAGTTTAATGATTCCAGACGCGATAATATTTCTTCATCTTCCCGAGAATGAAAAACAGTAAGATTGCGATTTTCAATATCGAATTCCAATTTCCTGATAACCTCTATTCCATCCAACTTCATACGAATCATGTTTTCTTCGGATGGACAATCCATTTTCGATATGTGGTATTCTGATTTAATCATTGTCGCCTGATAATCTAAGTTTTATTCCTCCATTAAATACAAATCCATCAGCCGGTGCCCAAATATCAGGGAAAGTAGGATTATTTGTTGGCGGCAAAACCAAAGGTTCAAAATCAGATTGCATAACGTTTGTAAAGTTCTCGAAATTCACGAATAAAGATAAACGTTCCCAATGTCGCATAATCATTATTCCCATTGTCCAATAATCTGTTTTTTGATTGTATAAATTATCGAACTGTTTCCCAGTGTAATAAACCTCATATCCAGCAGACCATTTTTCTTCAATTTCATAGAATAATACTGCACCCGCATTGTGCTTTGGTGTAAGTGGTTTCTGATTATTGATATTATCGTATTGTAATTCGGTATTAACAAAGGCGTAGTTTAAATAGAGTTTAAAATCGTCGTATGTTAGTTTTATATTGGTTTCAAAGCCTGAACTTAAAATGTTACCATCAGCGCTTTCAAAATAAGCCATGCCCATTGTTTCGTCTTCCCGTAAAACCAATGCATTTTTTAGCTGAGTCAAAAAGAAGAGTTGGTTGATTGAGAAAGTCATTTCATCGCCCAATGCGGTTTTGTAATTTATATCGAAATTTCCTCCTATTGAAGTTTCTGCATCTACCAGGTCTTTTGATAATGGTTGAATATCCCGATAATAAATTCTCTCAGCATCTTCGGTGAAAATTGTAGGAAGCTTGTAACCCATAGCACCGCCAAGTCGTGAACTTAATTTATTGTTAGGTTTAAATAACAATGAAAAACGTGGCAGCACAAATGTCCCATAGTCAGCATTGTAGTCGGTTCGTAAACCAGTTTCTAACCCAAGTTTTTTACTAAAATCGGTAGTGTTTTGAATAAAGCCACCAAAGGTGTTATGTGTATAATCTCTTGCAGAATATGAGTCAGCGTCTGTCTCTGTAAACTGTTCGAGATAATGGTTTAATCCCAATTGCCATTCTGTATTATCGTTTTTATGCAAATTGTATATGGCTTCGGTAAAACTGGATAATTGATTTCCACTGAATCGGTAGTCTGGAATACTTAGTTTTCTGTCAAAATAGGAAACACTATTTTTAAAAGAGAATGTTCTGTCATCGGTTGTATTCCGAAAACTTAATTGCGTAGCATAACGTTCCGATTTATTTTCTTCGGAAAAAATATGTTCAGTACTTGTGTTTCCCTTTATCACTTCCATGTCTCCACCCGTTCTATTATCGATGGTAGTGTTTAACCCTAAACTTAATTCAGTGTTAGGATTGAAGTAGTAGTAGAATTTTGGATTTAGACTAAAAGTTTGCGCTTTGGGCATATTTGAAAAACCATCTTCGTCGGGGTCGAATGCGATTTGATTATTAGCTGAGCCATAAACTGAAAGACCAACTTTTCCGTATTTCTGCGCATAAAACAAATTGCCAGTTGTACCCAAAGCACTTGTTTGATTTAGCATAACATCAAGCTTTGCTTCCTCTTCTGGTCGTATGGTTACAAGGTTTACCAAACCTGCAATTGCTCCACCACCGTACAAAGTAGAATTACTCCCTTTAATTAGCTCAACTTGCTTTAAGTCAAGCGGTGGTATTTGCATAATAGATAACCCACCGGCGAAACCACCATAAAGTGGCATTCCATCTTTTAATATTTGTGTGTATCGACCATCCAAACCCTGAATGCGAATACTCATATTTCCAGAACTAAGTGAGGTTTGCTGCATATGCACACCTGTGGTTTCTCTTAAAAGCATGCCAATATTTGTTGAGTTCATAGCTGCTTTTTCGCCTAATTCTTCGCCTGTAATTGCTTCAATTCTTGTTGGAATATCCTGAATTGTTCGGGAAGACCTTGTTGCTGCAATTACAACTTCTTCAAGTTCTTCTCCTTCTTCCAGCTCAACTTCAATCGTTTTGTTGTTGTCATCTGGAAAAGATAAAGTAATTTCCTTTTCTTTAAAGCCGACAAAAGAAATTACAAACTCTATTTCGCCATTGGGTAAATTCTCCAATCTTGCAAAACCCTCATTATTTGTAATTGTACCTGTCGTCGTTCCTTCAATAATTACACTTGCTCCAATTAAGGATTCGCCAGATTCTTCTTTTACCTCAAAAGTTATTTTGTTTTGTGCGAATAATAAACCTGTTGAAAAAAGAAGTAATAGAATAGTGAATGTTTGTTTCATTGCATAACTTTTAAAAATTATGTAACAAAACTACTGAATAAGTACGTGCAACAGTATTGCAAAGTTTTATCGGCAATTAGGGCAAATTCCTTTTACCACAAAATTGGCATTTTCAAACGAGAAGCCTTCTGCTAAATCCATCTTTGGAACTGGCATGTCTTTCATACAGTGAGTTTGACCGCATTTATTGCATAAAAAATGAATATGAAGGTCATCGGGTTTGCAGGTACAATCATCATCGCACAAGGCATATTTTACCGCTCCCGTACCATCGTCAATGCTGTGAATAAGGTAGTTGTCCTGAAACGTCTTGAGCGTACGAAATATAGTTGACCTTTCAACATTGTCAAACTGCTGTTCTATTTCATAAAGGCTTAATGCTTTCTTTTGTTTTTCTAAAATCTCGTAAACCAATTGGCGCATAGCGGTTGGTTTGATATTCTTTTGTTCTAATTTTTTATCTGTTTTACCTTTCATAAATGTAAATGTACAATGATTAAGCTAATGTAGCGCAGGCAAAAAAACAACTCTTTTGCAAACTTTGGATTGCAGGGCTGGCTTGCAGCGGTTTGCAAATGTGTTGTTTTGTGCGGTTGGGTTTCTTTTGTCTTTGCGGGGGGGAGAGAAAAAACAAAATAAATTACCCTCAATATGCACTGACCTTTTTACGAAGCACCAAATCAATAAATTTTTCTTTCTATTAATTAATCTTTTATTTCAAAGCATCGAGTTTTGTCTTTTTACACTTGCATACAACGTTTCGCGGCTTGGCGAAGGTGGCGATTTTACCACAAATGTTCATACGAAGCACACTCTTCAAATTTACGATAAACTGTCATACGAAGAACTGAACCGCCACTTTTGCCAAACCGCTGTTAGTGGCTGGGCTTCTTTGTTTTTCGTCTGTTAGCAACATTTTTTGTCCTGCTGAATTGGTGGACAAGCAACACTTCCGTAACTACAATAAACACAGCAGTCGCCTTGTTTTGGTTTTAGAACTTGTTTACATTTTTCACATTCGTAAAAATATTGACAAGCGTCTGTCGGCATTGTTTCTTCTTTCTTGTGTCCGCAGTTGGGACAAGTTATTGTTGATTGTAATTTGATTTCCATTTTAATTTTCTTTTTTGTCAGCTACAGAATATCCTGTTGAGTTTATTGCTTTTTCGATTTCAGAAATGTTTGTTTTTGAGTTGTCAAATTCTACGATTGCATTTCCATTTTCGTAAGATGCGTTTGAACTTATTATTCCTGTCAATTTATTTACTTCGTGATTTACGTGTTCGCCACAACTTTCACAAGTCATACCGCTAATCGTAAATTCTACTTTTTTAATATTGGATTTGTCCACTACTATGATTTGCTTTTCAGCCTTTGAGTAAAAAACACTTGAATAGTATGGAAAAGCAAGCATAACGATGGCAAATCCCGTTACTATTCCTAAAAACATTTTTGACTGAAAGAATTTTGGTTTTTCTTCTGTCTCACAGTTGCAGTCAATTTGCTTTTTTGGTTTCAACTTTTGATACCAAGCAAAACCAAGCACTAAAATTGTCATTCCGATAAAATACGGTCGGAAAGGTTCAAGCCAAGAAAAAGTTGAGGCAAGTCCGCTTGTTCCTGCAATGAGAGCCAAAACAGGTGTAATGCAACACAATGAAGCTGCAATTGCTGTTAAAAGTCCTGCTCCAATTAGTTTGTTGTCTGTTTTCATAATGTTTCCAAAATTTTGTTTTCGTCAAGTATTTTGAAAAACGGTTT
>JANJXE010000195.1 GCA_024709185.1 Paludibacter sp. | reverse complement strand
AATTTGGATACAAATCCATCATGCAGGTGCCTAAGCTCGAGAAAATAGTGCTGAACCAGGGGTTGGGAATTGCCGTAGCTGATAAGAAAATTATCGAAGTGGCCATCAATGAAATGACTACCATCACCGGTCAGAAAGCCGTACAGACAGTATCGAAGAAAGATATCTCTAACTTCAAACTACGTAAGAAAATGCCAATCGGTGTGCGTGTAACACTGCGTGGCGACAAAATGTACGAATTTCTGGAACGATTGGTACGTGTTGCACTTCCCCGTGTTCGTGACTTCAAGGGTATCGAAAATAAACTCGATGGCCGCGGAAACTATACATTAGGAATTACCGAACAGATTATCTTCCCTGAAATCAACATTGATAACATCAATCGTCTGCTGGGAATGAATATCACCTTCGTGACCACAGCACCAACCGATGAGGAAGGATTTGCACTGTTGAAAGAGTTCGGATTACCATTTAAGAAAAACTAATACAGAGATACAATGGCAAAAGAATCAATGAAAGCCCGCGAGGTGAAGAGAGCCAAGCTGATCGCGAAGTATGCTGAAAAACGTGCGAAATTCTTAGCAGAAGGCGACTACGATGCCTTACAGACACTGCCGAGAAACTCGTCGCCTATCCGTATTCACAACCGTTGCAAAATCACCGGTCGTCCGAAAGGATATATGCGTCAGTTCGGTATTTCGCGTATTCAGTTCCGTGAAATGGCTTCGAAGGGCCTGATCCCCGGAGTGAAAAAAGCAAGCTGGTAATACACTTACGGAATAAGAGAGTAGGGGAAGAGTTGTAAACTCACGTTCCTTTGCTCTTTTTCCGGCTTACACAAAATGAATTATCTGAGTTAATAAATATTGTCCCGGTAGTCGGGATCAATTTAAAATCAATTTTTATGACAGATCCAATAGCAGATTATTTAACCCGGTTGCGGAATGCTATCAAAGCTAACCACCGTGTGGTGGAAATTCCCGCTTCCAACTTAAAGAAGGAGATCACCCGCATTCTTCACGAACAGGGGTATATCCTGAATTACAAATTCATCCAGGATGGTCCTCAGGGAACGATTAAAATCGCTCTCAAGTACGATCCTGTAAACAAAGTGAACTCGATCAAGAAACTCATCCGTGTTTCGAGCCCGGGTCTTCGTCAGTACACTGGCTTCAAAGATATGCCACGCGTATTGAACGGTTTGGGTATCGCCATTCTTTCTACTTCGAAAGGTGTGATGACAAATAAACAAGCTGCTGCTGAAAAAGTAGGTGGTGAAGTATTGTGTTACGTTTATTAATAGGGAGGAAAGAAGCATGTCAAGAATAGGAAAATTACCCATTGTCATTCCTGCCGGCGTAACCATATCGGTACAGGATAATGTAGTAACTGTGAAAGGTCCGAAAGGGACATTGTCACAAGAAGTGAATCCAAATTTAAGTGTGAATATCGAAGGCAATCAGTGCATTGTAACTCGTCCGGATGATGAAAAACAAAACCGCGCCATGCACGGTCTTTATCGTTCGTTGATCAACAATATGGTTGTAGGTGTTTCGGAAGGGTATAAGAAAACCCTCGAATTAGTGGGTGTCGGATACCGTGCCAGCAATACTGGTCAGGTGCTCGAACTTGCTCTGGGATATACCCACATCACTTACCTGGGTTTGCCCGCTGAAATCAAAGTTGAAACAAAATCGGAGCGTAACCAGAATCCCATTATTATCCTGGAAAGCGCCGATAAGCAATTAATCGGACAAGTTTGTGCAAAGATCCGCTCATTCCGTAAACCAGAACCGTATAAAGGTAAAGGTGTTAAGTTTGCTGGCGAGGTTATCCGCCGCAAAGCCGGTAAATCAGCAGGTAAAGGTAAATAATTCACGTAAACTTGTATAAGAAAATGGCAAATACAGATAGAAGATCAAGAATCAAAGCGCATATCCGTCACAAACTGTCGGGAACCGCTCAAAAACCACGACTGACCGTTTTTCGTAGCAATACGCAAATATATGCACAGTGCATCGACGATGTAGCAGGTAAGACCCTGGCATCGGCTTCGTCGTTGGCAATTAAGGATAAAATGACCAAAACCGAGCAGGCCGCCAAGGTAGGTGCTTTAGTAGCTAAAGCAGCGCTGGAAGCAGGCGTTACCGAGGTTGTATTCGATCGTAACGGTTATTTATATCATGGTAGAGTTAAACAACTGGCTGATGCTGCCCGCGAAGCCGGACTTAAATTTTAATCAGGTAAGACAACAGATATGAATAAAGTTAAAACAACCAATGATTTGGAATTAAAAGACAGATTAGTTGCCGTAAACCGTGTTACAAAAGTAACCAAAGGGGGACGTACATTCAGCTTTTCTGCCATTGTTGTAGTTGGTAACGAAGACGGTATCGTAGGATGGGGATTAGGTAAAGCCGGTGAGGTAACTGCTGCAATCGCCAAAGGTACTGAAGCTGCCAAGAAAAACCTGATTAAGGTACCTGTTCTGAATGGAACTATTCCTCACGAACAGTTCGCAAAGTTTGGTGGTGCTCAGGTATTCCTTAAACCGGCCTCTCATGGTACCGGGGTTAAAGCAGGGGGTGCTATGCGTGCCGTACTCGAAAGTGTTGGTATCACCGACGTGCTGGCAAAATCAAAAGGTTCGTCGAACCCACACAACCTGGTAAAAGCTACTATTGAAGCGCTGGGCGAATTGCGCGATGCCTATACAGTGGCTCAGAACCGCGGAGTGTCGATTGATAAAGTGTTTAACGGTTAACGAATATAAAGATGGCAACTATTAAAATACAGCAAGTTAGAAGTAAAATTAAATGTCCAAAAGATCAGAAACTGACACTGGAGGCATTGGGTTTGAGAAAGATGAACGCCGTCGTTGAACACGAAGCCACTCCCCAGATTCTGGGTATGGTAGCTAAGGTGAACCATTTAGTGAAAATCATTGAGTAATAATCATCGAATCTTTATAAACAATAAGATATGAATTTAAGTAATTTAACCCCTGCACCCGGATCGGTTAAAACCCGCAAGAGAGTTGGTCGGGGTAGTGGTTCAGGTTTAGGCGGTACTTCAACCCGTGGTCATAAAGGTGCTAAGTCGCGTTCCGGTTACTCGAAGAAAGTAGGATTTGAAGGTGGTCAGATGCCAATTCAGCGTCGTCTTCCCAAATTCGGCTTCAAGAGTCTTAACAAGGTGGTATATAAACCAATCAACCTTGAAACACTGGAAGCTCTTGCCAGTTCGGCTAATCTTACAAAAGTTGGAATGGATGAGCTGCGTCAGCATGGCTTTATCGGTAAAACCGACAAGGTGAAAATTCTGGCCAATGGTGTTCTGACGGTAAAACTTGAAGTGGAAGCTAATGCTTTCTCAAAAACAGCCGAAGAAGCAATTGTCGCTGCAGGTGGAACAGTAATTAAGCTATAATCCCTTTATTTTTTTACATGAAAAAGCTCATAGAGACTATAACAAATATCTGGAAGATTGAAGACCTTCGCGGAAGACTCCTGACAACATTGTTGTTTGTGCTGATCTATCGCTTTGGCTCCTTTATCGTACTTCCGGGTATCGATCCTACTGCGTTAACCGCGTTGAAAGCACAGACCAGTGGTGGACTGATGGCTCTGTTGAACATGTTCTCGGGGGGTGCCTTTGCCAATGCATCGGTATTTGCCCTGGGTATCATGCCCTACATTTCAGCCTCTATCGCCGTACAGTTGTTGACAATTCTGGTACCCTATTTCCAGAAAATGCAACGTGAAGGTGAAAGCGGACGTCGGAAAATGAATCAGATCACCCGTTATCTGACAGTAATCATCCTTTTGTTGCAGGGTCCTTCGTACCTTATCAACCTGGGAGTGCAACTGCAACAGGCTGGCTCAGCTCTGCCTTCGGGACTTTGGTTTACGATTTCCTCTACTATCATCCTCACCGGTGGTTCCATGTTCGTCATGTGGCTCGGTGAACGTATCACGGATAAGGGAATTGGTAATGGTATCTCGTTCATCATTCTTATCGGTATTATTGCCCGTTTCCCCGGTGCAATTATCAAAGAATTTGCTTCGCGTTTTACCGACGCAGGTGGTGGACTGGTAATGTTCCTGCTCGAGATTATTCTGCTTTTAGTAGTAATCGGAGCTTCCATCATGCTGGTACAGGGAACCCGTAAAATTACAGTTCAGTATGCTAAACGCGTAGTTGGCAACAAGCAATATGGTGGTGTACGTCAGTATATTCCATTGAAAATCAATGCCGCCGGAGTTATGCCTATCATTTTTGCTCAGGCAATTATGTTTATTCCGGTAACACTGGCAGGTTTTGCAAATTCGGAAAGTGTAAGTAGCTTTGTAGGTGCATTTATGGATAATAACGGTTTCTGGTACAATCTTGTGTTTGCCACACTCATTATCCTCTTTACGTACTTCTATACTGCTATTACCATTAATCCCACGCAGATGGCTGAAGACCTCAAACGTAATAATGGTTTCATACCGGGTTGTAAACCAGGTAAGCATACCGCTGAATTCCTCGATGAAGTTATGTCGCGCATCACCCTGCCGGGTTCAATTTTCCTGGCAATTGTGGCTGTACTGCCGGCATTTGCAACTCTGATGGGAATTAATATGGAGTTTGCACAATTCTTCGGAGGTACATCACTGCTTATTTTAGTGGGTGTTGTACTTGATACATTGCAGCAAATTGAGAGTCACCTGTTAATGCGCCATTACGATGGTTTGTTAAAGACAGGTCGTATTAAGGGTCGTTCCGGTAATGTTGCGGCTTATTAATCAGGAAGCAGATGATTTTTTTAAAAACTGACGAGGAAATAGAATTACTTCGTATCAGTAATCAGATAGTTGCCCGTACACTCGCAGAGATTGCGAAAGTAATTGCGCCCGGCGTGAGTACGGCAACTCTTGATAAAATAGCAGAAGAATTCATCAGGGATAATGGTGCTGTACCAGGGTTTCTTGGATATGGCGGTTTCCCGAAGTCGATCTGCACCTCTGTTAACGAACAGGTGGTTCACGGTATCCCATCCGATGAGGTTATTTTGCAGGAAGGCGATATTATATCGGTGGATTGCGGTGCCTATATCAATGGATTTCACGGAGATTCGGCCTACACTTTTGAAGTGGGAGAAGTAACACCCGAAGTAAAGGAGTTGCTACAGATAACCAAAGAGTCGCTTTACCTTGGAATCGAACAGGCAGTCGAAGGAAGACGACTTGGTGATGTAGGTTACGCGATTCAATCACACTGCGAAGCTCACGGTTATTCGGTTGTTCGGGAAATGATTGGTCATGGTGTTGGTCGGAACCTTCACGAGTCTCCTGAGGTACCCAATTACGGTAGACGGGGGAATGGTACAATGCTGAAAAGCGGAATGACCATTGCCATAGAACCGATGATTAACCTGGGAAAACGCCAGCTGGTGTTCGAAAAGGACGGATGGACAACGCGAACCATCGACCGGAAACCATCGGCTCATTTTGAGCATTCGGTAGCCGTACGTAAAGGGAAAGCGGATATTTTATCAACATTTGAGTACATAGAAGAAGTTTTAAAAAAGAAATAATCATACTGTATGGCAAAACAAGCGGCAATAGAACAAGACGGAACCATTATCGAAGCATTATCGAATGCGATGTTCCGTGTTGAGTTGGAAAACGGACATGTGATAACAGCTCACATTTCGGGAAAAATGCGGATGCACTACATCAAGATACTTCCGGGCGACCGGGTTAAGGTGGAAATGTCGCCGTATGATTTGTCGAAAGGGAGAATATCGTTCAGGTATAAATGATTCATGAAGTTGAACAGTTTAATTCAATAAATATATGAAACGAGCATTGATCTACATCACAACTAGAGTTTGAAAATGTAGTCGTGCGAGTTCCATACGACCGTTAAAAAAACAATTATAATCGTATGAAAGTAAGAGCTTCAGTAAAAAAGCGCAGCGAGGATTGCAAAATCGTACGCAGAAAAGGACGCTTGTATGTTATTAACAAAAAAAACCCGAAGTTTAAACAACGTCAGGGTTAAGTAATTTTATTTTACAAAAGAAATAGTTTATGGCTATAAGAATTGTCGGAGTAGATTTACCCCAGAACAAACGAGGGGAAGTTGGATTGACTTATATCTACGGAATAGGTCGCAGTAGTGCAAAAAAGATTTTGGAATCTGCTGGTGTTGACATCAACATCAAGGTTAAGGACTGGACTGACGACCAAGCAGCTAAGATCCGTGAAATTATCGGTACCAGATACAAGGTAGAAGGTGATTTACGTTCTGAAGTGCAGCTGAACATCAAGCGATTGATGGACATTGGTTGCTACCGGGGAATTCGTCACCGTATCGGACTTCCATTGAGAGGTCAGAGTACAAAAAACAATGCCCGTACACGTAAAGGTAAGAAGAAAACCGTTGCCAACAAGAAGAAAGCAACGAAATAAGGTTTAATCAGCGAATTTTAGTTTAGCTTAAAAAATAAATAAAGATATGGCAAAGAAAACAGTTGCAGCCAAGAAAAGGGTAGTAAAGGTTGACGGCGTTGGACAGTTGCATGTTCATTCATCGTTCAACAATGTTATTGTGACCCTTACCAATGGCGACGGTCAGGTTATCTCATGGTCATCGGCCGGTAAGATGGGATTCCGCGGATCAAAGAAAAATACTCCTTACGCAGCACAGATGGCTGCTCAGGATTGCGCTAAGGTGGCGTTTGATTTGGGTTTACGTAAAGTGAAAGCCTTTGTAAAGGGACCGGGTAACGGTCGCGAGTCGGCAATTCGTACAGTGCATGGTGCTGGTATCGAAGTTACCGAAATCGTAGATGTTACTCCACTGCCACACAATGGTTGTCGTCCTCCTAAACGCAGAAGAGTATAATTCAGTTAGTTTTAATACAGGATGTATCGTTAAAAAATCATCCTAAAACAGGAAAAATAAAAATCAAGAAACAATGGCAAAATATATTGGACCCAAATCAAAGATTGCCCGTAAGTTCGGAGAGCCCATT
Source organism: Paludibacter sp. (assembly GCA_024709185.1). Taxonomy (GTDB): domain Bacteria; phylum Bacteroidota; class Bacteroidia; order Bacteroidales; family Paludibacteraceae; genus Paludibacter. The sequence continues at coordinate 11,312 of JANJXE010000195.1, read as the reverse complement.
TTTGGCCCTGATAAAGTTCTTTCGAAAAAGAATTATCCTCCAGGACAACACGGTAACAACCGCCGCAAAAAATCATCTGAATATGGTATTCAGTTGCGCGAAAAGCAAAAAGCTAAATACACCTATGGAATTCTGGAAAAACAATTCCGTATCATGTATGAGAAAGCAAAGAGTAATCCGGGTGTTACCGGGGTAATTCTGTTGCAGTTACTCGAATCGCGTCTCGATAATATCGTTTACCGTATGGGATTATCTCCAACACGTGCAGGTGCCCGTCAGTTGGTTGGTCACCGTCATATTACTGTAAATGGTAAAGTGGTAAACATCCCTTCGTTCCAGGTAAAACCAGGCATGGTAGTGGCTGTACGCGAAAAAGATAAATCGATGCAGGTGATCACTGAATCGCTGAATGGTTTCAACCATACCAAATATCCATGGATTGAATGGAATGCATCAGCACTGGCAGGTACTTATCTGCATATTCCGGAACGTGAAGACATTCCAGAAAATATCAAAGAACAATTAATCGTCGAGTTGTACTCAAAACAATAAGTGAAATCATGGCAATATTAGCATTTCAAAAACCCGATAAGGTGATCATGTTGGAAGCGGACAATTTTCATGGAAAATTTGAATTCCGCCCGCTGGAGCCCGGTTACGGTATTACAATAGGTAATGCTTTGCGCCGTATTCTTCTGTCGTCGTTGGAAGGTTTCGCAATCACTGCTATCAAAATAGATGGTATTGATCATGAGTATTCAACTATTCCCGGTGTGATTGATGATGTTACCAATATTATTCTCAATCTGAAACAAGTACGCTTCAAACAGGTAGTGGAAGATGTGGAGACAGAGAAGGTAACCATTAATGTGGGTGGTACTACCATGCTTAAAGCCGGTGATATCGGTAAGTATTTTACCGGATTCGAAGTGTTGAATCCTAATCACATTATTTGTGAACTCGACGCCACTGCTAATTTTCAGATTGATATCACGGTAAACAAAGGCCGTGGATATCTTCCCGCAGAAGAGAATAAATCAATTACCGGTGAATTAGGTGTTATTCCTGTAGATGCCATTTTTACTCCTATCAGGAATGTAAAATATGCAGTGGAAAACTTCCGTGTAGAACAGGTAACTGACTACGAGAAACTGACTATTGATATCGATACCGATGGCTCAATTCATCCCAAAGATGCATTGAAGGAAGCTGCCAAAATTCTGATTCATCATTTTATGCTTTTCTCGGATGAGAAAATATCGCTGGAAGTGGTTGAAACAGAAGCTACCGATGAATTCGATGAAGAATATCTGCACATGCGTCAGCTGTTGAAAACAAAACTGACTGATTTGGATCTGTCGGTTCGTGCACTCAACTGCCTGAAAGCTGCTGATGTGGAAACGCTCGGTCAATTGGCTGGCTATCACCGTCACGATTTATTAAAGTTCCGCAATTTTGGTAAGAAATCGCTTACCGAATTAGACGAAAAACTGGAAAGCTTGAACCTGTCTTTCGGAATGGACATTGCCAAGTATAAATTAGATAAAGACTAAACGAAATGAGACATAATAAGAAATTCAATCATTTAGGCCGTAAAACGGCTCACAGAAAGTCAATGCTGGCTAACATGGCAATTTCACTGATCCAGCACAAAAGAATCGCTACCACTCTTGCCAAAGCTAAAGCTTTACGTGTATATGTAGAGCCTCTGCTTACAAAATCGAAAGACGATTCAACCAATTCGCGTCGTGTGGTTTTCAGTTATCTGCAAAACAAAGAAGCAGTTACCGAACTCTTTCAGAATATTGCTCAGAAAATTGCCAACCGTCCGGGTGGATATACCCGTATTCTTCGTACAGGTTTCCGTTTGGGTGATAATGCAGAAATGTGTATCATAGAACTGGTGGATTACAACGAAAATATGCTGAAAGAAAAGACAGCTAAGAAAGCTACCCGCACACGTCGTGGCAGCGCCAAAAAAGAGGCAGCTCCTGCTGCGCCGGTTGCCGAAACACCTGCGACTGAAGCTGCTGCTGAATAAGCGAATACCTTTATTGTAAAAACAAAGAGAGACTATCGGGATAAGCATCCATGGTAGTCTCTCTTCTTTTCATTAGCCTTTACTCTCAATAGAGCATTTACTCAATGGCCTTGGGTAATGTGATTTGGACAGTTGTGCCCTCATTCTTTTTCGATTGAATGTTTAGTGCCCCACCATGACTTTTCAAAATGGTGTATGAAATAGATAGTCCTAGTCCTGAACCTGTTCCTGGCTCTTTTGTTGTGAAAAACGGATCTGTCACGTGAGGTAAATGGGTTTCGTCAATTCCACAGCCACTGTCTTTTATAGAAATGTTAATGTGTCCTTTATCATCGGTACTGGTTGCTATTTCAATCTTACCTTCGCCTGTAATAGCTTGTTCTGCATTAATAAGAATACTAATAAATGCCTGGTGTAATTGTCCCGGATTCCCTTTAACAATTAACTCCTCATTGGCATAACTGCGAATTATCCGGATTCGACCTGCCAGGTGGTAATTCAGTATTGCAAGACAATTTTCGAGTATTGTCTGCAAGTCGCATTTTTCGTTTGAAGAATATTCGCTGCTGCTAAGTTGTTTTAGTCCACTTGTAATCTTGGCAATACGATTGACTGATGTCTGAATTTTTTCAGATTGATTCACAAGTAGTGGTCTGAAAGTTTCATTTTTACCAATTTCCCTGTTGAGTTCATTAATACAGTCCTCAATGGTTTTGAGAGGCACTTTTACTTCATGAACTATACCGGATGTTAAAACCCCGATGGCTGCCATACGATCGGCCTGTGCTAACTGAGCCTGTGTGGAACGCAGGTCGTTGATGGCTTGCAATAGTTCCCGGTTTTGAGTGTTAATCAGCGTATTTCGTTCCGATAGGGTGACGTTGGTACTTCTCAATTCTTCGAAAGCTTCATCAAGCTTTTGGGTTTTTTCCTTAACCAAATCAGCAAGATGCATTCGGTGTTTTTCCAGTTCAGCTTCGGTTTCCCGTAATCTCCCAAGGTGCTTCCTGATGAAAATAAGTAACAATAATGCGGTAGCAATTACATAAAACCAGCCTTTAGCAGTTTGTAGATGGCTGCTGTTAAGTTCAAGGTTAGAGGCTATTAACTCCACGAGCAGATCTGATACTAAAATCCATGCTGCACCAATCAATAGGTATGCAACGGATATACGATATTCGAAATTTAGCTTTTTCATACTCAGGATTTATTTTTCGGGACGGGTAGCGTGAAGTGAAACTCACTACCTACGCCCGGACTACTTACAACCCATATTGCGCCTTCCTGTATCTCAATAAATTCTTTACAAAGAATAAGTCCCAGTCCGGTTCCTGCTTCTCCGCTTGTTCCTGATCTGTTTAATTTACTATCAATTCTGAATAATTTATCAAGGTGTTCTTTTTCAATACCCATACCATTATCGATAACAGAAAAGCGTATTTCTGTTGGATATTTTTTTACTCTGATTGTTATAGTACCGTTATCATTTGTGAATTTTATTGCGTTGCTGACGAGGTTTCGTAGGGTTGTTTGTGTCATGTGTCTGTCGGCCAGAACCATTAAATTAATATCAGCATCGATTGAAAGATGAATGTTTTTAGCTTGAGCCTGTTTCGATGAAAGGTGTTTTATTTCGTTTAGAATTTCCGTAACTGATATCCATTCTTTTTCCGGCGTTAGCATACCCCGTTGAATTCTCGACCATTCAAGCAGATTCTCAACCAGTTGATATGCTACCTTTGCAGCATCAGCCATTTCATTTGCAAAGTCGGCTATTTCATCGGCCTTATAATTTGCTACGTTACGTTTGAGTAAATCGCTGTACCCCAACAATGAATTGAATGGATTACGTAAATCATGAGCGATTATTGAGAAAAATTTATCTTTTGTAGCATTAAGTTCTTCCAGTCGCTGATTGTTCAACGATAACTGGCCATTGAGGAGTGTTACTGAATAGTTCGATTGAATCAGCTCTTCGTTAGTGTTCTGATATTCAAGGTTAACTTTCTCAAGTTCGTCGTTGGTGGTTTTTAAATCCTCTATCATCTTTTCAATCGTACGGGTTTTTTTAATTAATTCCCGCTGCATGTTGGTGTTTTCACGATTCAGCCTGTGCATCAGCATGTTGTATTCAAGGAGCTGTGAAACGTCAACACCTCCTGTAATAAGAAGCTGCTGATTTTTAAAATAAACCTTTGCTTCTATAGAAGTGTTTATAGCGTAATAATCTCCCAGGGTGAGCACGCCTGTGAAAATAGGATTAATTTCTTTTGAAAGTTCGCAGATTTCTTTAAATGAAGGATTTACGAAGCTTTCGGCTGGATCTTTTTTGGTTAGCAATTGAAACGCTTCGTTGCTGAAAAGCAGTTTGCCATCCAGGGTAAATACTGCGATACAAAATGCATTCGTTTTTACCAGTGATTGATGAACTTCTTCGGCCCAGTCTGCCAAAATAAGTGCTGATTCGTTGTGGATTGACATTTTAAGTAGTTTTATGAGAATAGGTAATGGATGTATTAGTTGTCAACACATGAATAAACTGCTCCAGTTCGTAAAGGTTTTTCAGATAGTATGCTTTTTCGTATTGATCCAGCATCGTTTTGCCTCCATGCATAAAAGCCTGTCCTCCAACAATAACAGGAATTTGAGGAAAATGTTTACGAATTTCTTTTATCATTCCTTCCAGGGCTGGCAGATTAAAATGTAAACTCAACGATAATCCAATTAAGTGAGGTTGAACACCCTTGCTAAAGGTAATAAAGTCGTTGACAGGCACATTTGCTCCCAAAAAATAAGTTTCCCAACCATTTTTTTCAAATACATCACTGGTCATCTTAATTCCAATTTGATGATATTCTCCGGGCACACATCCCAACACTATCTTTTTACCTTTTGAGCTACCAGGCTTAAGATGACTATACATCTCAGAAAGTAAACTTTCCACAATCAGGGAGGTTAAATGTTCAGTTGCGACACTAATTTTGTTGGTTTCCCATAATATTCCCACCTCGTACATGGCCTTTTTCAAAAGATTTTCATAAAGGTCTTCCATTTTTGTTCCCTGCAACATTTGTTCCCTGACTATTTGAGAGCAGGTCGATTTATTACCTGCAAGTAATGAGGCCAGAAAATGCTGATAGGTAGTTGTTGTGATGACCGTCATACGAATAATTTTATAAATTAGAATTCAATGTCGTTTTCTGGTTTGGCAATCGGCATTGTAAACGTTATCACGGTACCCCCGCCCGGTTGGCTGTCGATATACATTCTGCACTTGTGTTTTTCGATAAATTCTTTACATAAGAGTAGCCCGAGGCCACTGCCCTTTTCCCCTGAAGTTCCTGCTAAGCTTGTTTGTTCTTCACTTACAAGTACGGCGTTTATTTGTTCAGCTGTCATTCCAATGCCTGAATCAGCAATCGTAATGCTGATGTACCTACGTTTAGGCTCTGCCGAAAGTTGAATAGAGCCACCTTCATTGGTAAATTTTATAGCATTGTTAATTAGATTGCGGACTATCATCATTAACATATTTTCATCTGCATTTACCAGTATAAAATCATCGATTTTATTAATGAAAGTGATGCTTTTTTGCGTGGCCATGTTCGAGTAAATAGCAATGTTCTGTTTAATGATGGAATTAAGTCTGAGGTTTTTACGGTTTGGCATCATTTCATTCGATTGTAATTTTGACCACTGTATGAGGTTCTCAATCAGCATCAAGGTGTTTTTTGAACTATCGCTTAACATTCGAAGCATTTCCTTCATTTCGTCTTTCGAATAACGTTCGTAGTGCTGTTCCATTAGTTCGGTCAGACCCAGTAATCCGGTAAATGGAGCCCTCAGATCGTGTGAAATGACTTTTAATAGTTTCAGTTTTGTCGCATTCGATTTACGGGCATTCTCCAGGAGTTGTTCGACGGTAATTGTTTTTATCTTCAACTCTTTAGCATTTAATTTTAGCTCTTTTTCAAGGCGCTGATACAATCGGTTCACAGCAAATAAAACTACTGAGAAGAGAATTAGAACAAGAATTGTAACAGTAAATACCAGAAGCCATTCATACCGGATTAATGAAGGGTCGACCTTCGAAAACCAGCCATTTAGTCGGGAAATAACAATACCGGTATAGGTTACTGAGTTGATGCCTGCAAAAAGAAAAATATCCGTTTTACGGGTATACGAAAAGAAAGTGATCGCCAATCCAATGAACAGAAAGTGCTCGACATGAAAATTTTCTCCGTATGAAAGCGCCAGTAGGATGGCCATTGGAGCAAACGAAAGATTTCCGAGGAAGACTGCCTTTTTGTGTTGATTTTTGCTGTTGAAATAGGGTATCAGGATGTACCAGATAATAAAAATCAGATTAATGAGACTGATTCTTTCCTGATCAATTGTACTTAAAAGTAGTATAAATCCAAGGTGAGTAAAGATTCCTAAAAGTGCTAATACATTAAAAAGCCTCACTGTCTCAATATTCTTTTGATCATTGAGTGAGCCAGTGCCCAGGTTGACGTATGTTAGCAATGGATTCATTTTAACCTACTAAGTTCGCAAATATACTCTTTTTTTTTTAGGAATTTTTGTTTAAATCGGTTTTTTATGAACATTTGTACAAAAAATACGGGTTATTATCGTTCAATGATAATAACCCGTAGGAGATGAAAGCGTTTCAATTAACTTAGTTGTTCCAGTGCAGTTTTAATACGGGCAAATGCTTTAACTAAATTCTCATCCGAAGTAGCGTACGACATGCGGATGCAATTGGGAGCGCCAAAAGCACCACCTCCGACACAGGCTACGTGACCAACTTCAAGCAGGTACATTGCCAGATCGCCCGAATTTTCAATTCTTCTTCCTTCGTAGGACTTACCAATAAATGCTGATGCATCGGGGAAAATATAAAATGCACCTTGTGGGTCGGCTACCTTTAGTCCGTTAATTTCACGTGCCAGTTTTACAACAAGGTTCTTTCTGCGCTCAAAAGCTTCCTTCATGGCAACAACAGGAGCCTGATCGCCGGTATAGGCTGCTTCAGCTGCTTTCTGAGCAACTGAGTTGGGGCCTGATGTATATTGTCCCTGCAAAGTGTTACATGCCGAAGCTATCCATTTTGGACCAGCTATCCAACCTATACGCCAGCCAGTCATTGCATACGCTTTCGAAACCCCATTGATAATCACAACGCGATCGCGTACATTCTCAAATTGTGCAATACTTTCGTGTTTACCAAGGTAGTTGATGTGTTCGTATATTTCGTCGGATAATATGTAAATATCGGGATACTTTGCCAGTACATCAGCCAGACCTTTCAATTCTTCACGACTGTAAACGCTACCGGTAGGATTCGAAGGGGAACATAAAATTACTGCCTTGGTTCGTGAAGTTATGGCTGCTTCTAGCTGTTGTGGAGTAATTTTAAAATCCTGGTCAATATCGGCTGAAACAATTACCGATGTTCCGTCGGCCAGGGTGACCATTTCAGGATAACTTACCCAAAATGGAGCAGGAATAATTACTTCGTCGCCTTTGCTGATTATCGCCAGAAGAACATTGCATACCGACTGTTTGGCACCATTGGAACATACAATTTGATCGGCTTTGTAGTCAAGTTGATTCTCGTTTTTCAGTTTAGCAACAATTGCATTTCTTAATGCAGGATAGCCCGGAACCGGAGAATAAAACGAATAATTGTCGAGAATGGCTTGTTTGGCAGCTTCTTTAATGTGATCAGGAGTGAAGAAATCGGGTTCTCCCACACTTAGGTTTATCACATCAATACCCTGAGCCTTCAATTCGTTGCTCTTTTGCGACATGGCCAGCGTTTCCGATGGGGAAAGAGCGGCTAAACGTTCTGATACTGGAAACATAATCTTTTTACGGTGTTTTAGTTTTTTTATTCCAACTACAAAGATAGATGAAATTGAAGGAATAAAAAAACCAAATCGATTAAAAATTGATGTTTTAAGTGCTAAAATGATAAATAAAAACGTTCAAAAAAGTTCAAAATGATAGATATAGGTGCTTATTTAATGAGTTTTAATCCATTCAGGGCCGATTCATCATTTTTTCGTAACGTTAGTGCATGGTTGAAAAGCAATTTAGCTTCGGCTGTTTTACCCAGGTTGAGCTTTGTCCATGCAAGCATTATAACTGAATCATAATCAAGAGGATAGAGATTGACCACCTTTTCAAATAATTTCACTGCCATGGAATACTCCTTGCGATTGTAGTGTATTACCCCCAGCCAGTATGAGGCTACTGTATTATTGGGGTCAATTTTAAGAATTTCAAGATATTGTAGTTTAACCTGGTCCCATTTGGCTGTTGCACTCAGAGGTTTCACCACACCAAAGCGGGCTTCTATTGAATAGGGTTTCAGGCGAATAGCGGTTCTGTAGTATTGCTCCGATTTAGTATGTTGACGGGCAAGGTAATTTAACCAGCCGAGTCTCAAATTGATAAAATAATCATCGGCTTTATAAACATTCATCAACTCGTTGATTGCTGCCGTGTACTTTTCATTGGTTTCAGCTTCATAGCTTTTGTAAAATGCATTTTGCCAGGCTGTAGGTTGTTGAGCCAGGCTACTCTGTGTGCTGAAAAAAATCATCAGTAAAATGATGGGAAGTCTTAAAGTTTCCATATTATTCCTGCTGTTAATCCGTGTTGAAAATATTTGTCGTCTAAATCATCGTTGTATTTTTGCTCAAGACCGTAATGTAGACTTAGTGCCAGTTTGGGAGTGAAATATTGTGTGAGAGATAGACCTGTTTTCAGTTGAACAGGATCCTGCGAATTGTACAGATACATTCCATTGTTTCCAACAAAATAGTTCTGATCGCCCAATGTAAGTGATGTTTCTATCCATGTTTTCCTGAAAGGCATAAAACCAACAGTCTGATTAAATACGTAATGAGGATAATTGTATTCTTCAAAGGTGGACAGGTTAATTCCACTTTCATTGAGTTTATAGATGCTACTGGTAAGGTAAACGGGAATGGCTCCTGCGAACCCGGTTCCAAGTTGAAATCCCCATTGGCCCACAGTAACATAATCGTTTGTAAGCCAGTTAAAGCCAACTGTAAGGTCGAACCGGCCGATTGTTTGCATATAACTTCCGTTCAGACTGTGACCAGGTGTGTAAAATGTGTCGGGCTCAATCACCGACCGTGTACCAACATATCTGTACCCGGCTTGCAGGGTGCTGTTGGAAGAAAGCTGAACCGAGGCAATAGCCAGGTATTCGAGCTGATTGGTTGAGTTCACTATATCAAAATCCTGAGTAAATCCCGAAATTGTTTGGTAAAGGGATAGGTGGTGCCCCAGCAGGGAATGCAGCCCGATTCTACGGTATTGAGCATCCATGCGGTATTCGTTTTCGATGTAAAAGCGTTCCGGGCGCTTAAAGCTGTATTCTGCGTCGATGCTGTAAATAGGTTGAACCGATCGGATCTGGAGCTCACTATGCGTTTCAGGTTTTAACTTACCTGCATGGTAACGGGAACTGAGAAAGTGTCCTGTATTCAGCGCATTGTAATACAAATACAAATGATTTACTTCATCGGAAGAATCCATCTTCAGTGCTTTTTGATAGTGAAATGTACTTTTGTAGTAGTGACCTTTGACAAAGTGTGCGTAACCCAGGCGTTGTTACAACCATTTAAAATTAATCCCGTTTTCAGCTGCAAGTTTGCCTGTGCTGATTAATCCATCCCAGTCGCCTGTCAGGTATTGTTGCCAGCTGATACTATCAATAGATGCCTCAGTTAACAATGAAGCCTGAGACTGAGCCGATAGCCTGCTGTTAAAGACAACAATCAACAGTATTAAAATGTGTTTAACTGATATTTTCCGCATGTAAAGTGCTTTTTCCAGAATATATAGTAAATGACGATAACCCATTTGTATCAATTTGAATACGATGCGATTGCTGAAAAAGCTTTTTTCTGAATAAACTAACAGTCAACTCCGACGAAAGTTCGAGTTGTTGTGGTTCAGTTGTAAGACCATTGCTTTTTGTAGATTGCCTGAATTCAACCCGGAGCAGATTGTAAAACGGCGCAACCAGATCGTTGATGCTTTTCAAAAAATGATTTACTGGTACAAGATGCAGGGGAATAGTATCGCTTACAGGCTTGTATTGGTTCGAAAGCAGGATCTTGCTTGCTGCCAGAAAGAAGTTGTACAGCATGGATTTTTTACTCCCATAGAATGCTGTAAAGTAAAACATCAGTTTATCGCAGGTGTAGTAGGCTACCGAACCAGTTTCCCTACAGTACAGGTATTTATAGTTATAAGCATCGGTATAACTGTCCCAGTGTTCAGTTTTCACTTTGCCGCTTCCATCTGAAAAACTGAAACAGAGATTTGTATCGGGAAGGATATTAAATGCATGATATAGTAAATTGCCCGGTTGCACATTGGAAATACTGCTTCCTTCAGTTGGTGTTGAAAACTGCTGTAGCACTGCTTCTTGTGATCCGGGTAGTTTTTCTGTAAAATAAGCCAGGGGATATTCAATCGTACGGGCTCCGATAAAAGGTTGAGCCTGCACCTGAAAATGAAGGTGTGGGTAGGGCGATCGCCCGGAATTTCCACATTGAGCAATAACATCCCCTGCACGAACAAATTCTCCTTTTTTTACTTTAATGGAATTTTTCCTGAGATGCGATAGCTGGGTATATACCTGTGGAGCGTGTTGAATGACGATGCTGTTACCCCAGTTTTGAAGCGTGTTAACCTGACCAATTTCATTATCGTCGATACCATCCTGGCAGTCGGTAATCACACCATCGGCCGGGGAAGTAATTGCTTTTCCATAACAATGGTATTGATTACAGAAAAAACCGTCGTTTTGATACGATCGTCCTTCTTCATCGAGAATCATAAAGTCCAGGGCATTACCCCAGGCATCTTTGTGTGTATATTGCCCGTTGTACCCCTGTGTCACCGACCATTCACCCCAGAAAGGCAGTTGAAGAGCAATATATTGGAAACGGGTTAGTCGTTGCTGATTGGTACGAAACGAATACAGGTTTTTTTCCGGAGAATATTGTTGGATAGGTGTTAGGTGTAGCTTACTGGCTGAACCGCGCTGTTGTAGGAAGTGAATAAAAAGAATGGTAATGATAGAATAGGGCATCGAAAAAACAGGCAGTTGTATGTAGGTTAAAAGCTTGGTGAAGAATAATAATACCAGCGATGTAAGTGGAACCAGGACGAGTGTCCACAGGTAGGATGCACGTGAAGGAATTACAAAGAAACCGCC
>JANJXE010000188.1 GCA_024709185.1 Paludibacter sp. | reverse complement strand
CAGTTCGAACAGCTGATGCAGCGAAACTTCTCTTGTATCGGTGATATTAAACGAAAGCTGAGCAATCCCGTATTCTTCTATATACCAACCAATACCTTTCACACCTTTAAGTAAACCCGGAATATACACCGGTTCTCCATTTTCATCTTTCACAATTCTGCCGGTAAGCGGATTTCCCTCACGCTTAACCCTGCCTTTTTCTCGAATATCAAACGCTATAGAATTGGCCCAACGTGTAGAAGTAGTATTTAAGTTAATGTTATACGCAACAAGGAAATTGCGGGCGCTGACCGCTGTAGCTCCTGTTCGTGCTACTTTTTCAGTAAAGGTTGCCGGTCCAAAATCAGGTTTCCACGCCGGATCAGTTAGTTTTTGAGGCAAACCCTCGTATTCCCCTGCACGGCAATTGGCCAGATTACGGCGCTTTTCTTCAGATGCTGCAAATTCGTAGCAATACACAGGAATTTCGAGCTCATTGCCAATACGTTCACCCAGCCGACGCGCATATCTGGCTGCTTCTTCCATCGTTATCCCTTTTATAGGAATCAGTGGAAGAACGTCGGTCGCTCCGAAACGCGGATGTTCGCCTTTGTGTTTGCTCATATCGATAAGCTCAGCTGCTTTTTTTACTGCCCTGAATGCTGCTTCACAAATTGGTTCGGGTGGTCCTACAAAAGTTACCACGGTTCTATTGGTGGCTTTTCCCGTATCTATATCGATTACCCTGACACCTTCTACCGTTTTAATTTCATCTACAATGCGATGTATAATGGATAAGTCACGCCCTTCACTGAAATTGGGAACACATTGGAGTAGTACCATGCTTTTTTAATGTTTAATGATTAATGATTAATGGGTGAAGTTGGGATGTTGTTTTGTATGTATGGTCATTGTGGTTTTATGAAGATTCCGTTTTTGAGGATGAGTTTTGGATTCATTTCGCCTTGCCGGTATAACACTTCACGGAAGTCATTGGTTGAGAAAGCAATTACATCGGCTTTCATGCCAGTCTGCAAACAACCTCTGTCAGAAAGTTTTAATGCAACAGCCGCACGAACTGTAAGTGCTGCCCAAATTTCGGCCATCGACAACCGTTGAGCTGCACCCAGCACAGATGCCTGCATTAGCAAATTGCCCATGGGTGCTGATCCAGGATTCCAGTCGGAGGCAATGACCAATGAACATCCCGCATCAAGTAACTTTCGGGCCGGAGCAAACGGTTCACCCAATCCTAAGGAAGCACCCGGCAGCACAACAGGAATTGTAGTCCCATTCGCTAAGGTGATAATTTCATCTATATCAGCAGCTTCAAGATGATCGATGCTGAGGGCTTTCACTTCATTGGCTAATTCAGCAGCACCTGTTGAAAATTGATCGCCGTGGATTACCAGATCGAAGCCTAAATCACGTGCCTTTCGCAGGTACTCACGGGATTCCATTTTCGAAAAGGCTCCCTCATCGACAAAAATATCTACTCTTGAAGAGAGCTTTCTACGTTTAACCTCAGGCAATAACCGTTCGGCTATATGCTTTAAATAGAGTTGCTCAGAAGAAGTATTTATTGTGGGTGTATCAACATCTTTGTATTCAGATGGAACTACATGCGCGGCCAGACAGGTTGGAATCAGGTCGGCGGTAGTTCTCTGATTCGCTTCCTGAATCACTTCCAGCAATCGGAGTTCTTCCTCCACTGAAAGTCCATATCCACTTTTCACTTCTATAGTCGTTACACCCCGCAAAAGTAATTCCCCTGCCCTTTTCACGGTAAGCTCAATTAATTCCTCTTGACTTGCCGCACGTGTTTTACGAACCGTATTCATAATACCACCACCGGCTTTTGCAATTTCCTGATAGCTTTTTCCGGCAAGACGTGATGCATAATCGCTGGCACGTGAACCTGCCCAGCAGATATGCGTGTGAACATCAACTATTCCCGGAAAAGCAACAAACGAATCCTCCAGGAATTGTACTTGTTCGGTTGGATAACGGATAAGTAAGTCATTAAACGATCCTACTTTCACAATTTTATCATCCTTAATTACAAGTCCGGCATCAGTAATAATTTCAAGCTGTTCATCACTCAAAGCACCACGCAAGGGTAATTTCGAAAGCGTTAATACCTGGCTAAACGGTCCAATAACCATATTTTATAGTTTTGATGTATGATATCCTGCATCCCGGTGCCTGTATATTCCCATCGCCGGATCGTTGAAAAGAACTCTTCTAAGACATGCTTCAGCACGGTCGGTTCCATCGGCCACAACCACCATTCCGGCATGTTGAGAGTATCCTATACCTACTCCGCCGCCGTGATGAAACGAAATCCAGGTAGCACCTCCGCTGGCATTGGCCATCAGATTGAGTAATGGCCAGTCGGATACCGCATCGGAACCATCGAGCATTCCTTCCGTTTCACGGTTAGGAGAAGCCACCGAGCCGCAATCGAGGTGGTCGCGACCAATTACTATCGGAGCTTTTATTTTTCCTGAACGCACTAATTCATTGAAAAGAAGTCCGGCTTTTTCCCGTTCGCCCAGTCCCAACCAGCAAATCCGGCTGGGTAAACCCTGAAAGGCAACTTTTTCCTGCGCCTGATGTAACCAGTTGTGCAAATGCACATTATCCGGAAAAATCTCCATCAACGCTTTATCGGTAGTATAGATGTCCTCAGGGTCACCTGAAAGTGCTACCCAGCGAAAAGGACCTTTGCCTTCACAAAATAGGGGACGAATAAATTTCGGCACAAAACCTTCAAAATTAAAAGCATTGGGCTCGCCTCCCTGACGGGCAAATTCGCGGAGATTATTACCATAATCAAAAGTAATACTTCCCCTTCGTTGCATCTCCAGCATAAAACCAACATGCCGTGCCATGCTTTTCAGGGATCGTCTTTTGTAATCTTCAGGATTTTCGATTCGTATTCGTAATGCTTCTTTAAGTGTCAATCCGTTTGGCACATAGCCATTCAGAGGATCGTGTGCAGAAGTCTGGTCGGTCAGCATATCGGGAATAATATTATCGTGGAGCAACTTCTCCAGTAAATCGCCGATATCGCCTACCCAACCTATGGAAAGAGCTTCACCAGCAGCCATTGCTTCCTGAGTCCAACGTTTTGCTTCTTCATAATCAATTGTCATCCTGTCGATATAGCGGGTGTCCAGGCGTTTCTGAATACGGGTGGCATCCACATCAGCACCCAGGTAAACGGCGCCAGCCATTGTAGCAGCTAAAGGTTGTGCCCCACTCATACCTCCTATCCCACCCGACACAATGAGACGGCCTTTCAGGTTTCCTCCGAAATACTGACGTCCGCATTCGGCAAATGTTTCGTAGGTGCCCTGCAAAATCCCCTGAGATCCAATGTAAATCCAGCTTCCGGCAGTCATCTGGCCGTACATCATCAGACCACGGGATTTTAAGTCCTCAAAATGCTCCCAGGTCGCCCATGCTGGTACCAGATTACTGTTGGCAATGAGAACGCGGGGTGCTTCCGGATGCGATCGAACCAATCCTACCGGTTTACCCGATTGCACCAGCAGAGAATGATTCTCGTCCATCTCCAGTAAGATGCGGATGATTTGGCGAACGGATTCTACATTTCGTGCCGCCTGACCGGTTCCGCCATACACAATCAGGTTGGATGGATCCTCAGCGACTTCAGCATCTAAATTATTGAGCAGCATACGAATTGGTGCCTCGGTAGCCCATGAGCGGGCATGCAACTGATTCCCGTGTGGAGCCTTGTAGTGCGGATGTGCCGCATAGGTATCAATAAATTCCGAATATTTCATGGTCTTCGTTTTTAAAATCAAGTTGATGAGCCAGGGCGGTCGCATTTATCGCTGAAATCAGCTCTTTAGAACGTACTAAATGAATTGCCTTTTCAATGTCTTCGTAAAAAACACGGTCGGTATCGGCAAATGTAATATACCTGCGAATTATTTCATGCGCTTTTTCGACTAAAACTCCCGATTTTAGTGGCCGACGGAAATCAAATCCCTGAGCAGCTGTGAGCATTTCAATAGCCAATATCTTTTCAAGGTTTTCAACAATTTTCAGACTTTTAC
>JANJXE010000140.1 GCA_024709185.1 Paludibacter sp. | reverse complement strand
ATAATGCTATTTGGGCCCTCTACCTGTTGCTGGTTCGTCGAAATGGTACCCCTGTTCGACCAGGCACCGGTATTGGTAAACGACAACGACGCCACCTTTACCACATCGTTGATGGTTAATCGCAACGGGCGGTTGTTGGAGGCCAGTGCATAGCGGAACGTGAGTGTATAATTTCCTTCTGCCGGCACATACACATTCCATTTGATGTAATCGTTGGTGGTATTCATAAAATCCATAAAAGCTGCACCATTGTATCCCGGCTGGTTGGTAACAGGCTCGGCTCCCTGAAATTCAGCATCTTCAGCCTGATAGGTATTGGTAGAAGGCTGCACGGTGATGGTAGCTGTTGCCGATTTGGCATTATCATAAGTAGAGCCTGTAATGGTGGTCGTTCCTTCACTGAGTGCGGTTATCACTCCATCGGAATTGATGCTGGCAACCGAAGGTTTGCTGCTTAGCCAATTCACTGATTTATGGGTGGTATTGACAGGCAGAATTGTTGCTCTTAACTGACGCGTGGTATTCAGCACCAGGCGTGCATTGGTGGTATTCAGCGTTATTCCGGTTGCAAATATTTCACAACTTCCTTCCGGAACACCGCATCCACACAGTCCGGGATCCATTTTATCCGGGTCATTGGGACATAAGTCGGGCTGCACGCCCGGATGAACCGAAACAACGAGGGTACTTTTAGCTTCCAGGTCGTAGCTGGCATCAATAATATGGAAATCAGTTCCATCGAATTGCTGCGTGATAGTTGCATTGCGCAGGTAGTATTCACTTCCTTTGGGGACGACAAAACGCACGTGGGCATCGTCGATCGCGAAATTGTATTTATTCACGACGGTAGCCGAATTTTCAGCATTGTTGCCATCGTTGGGTTTGCTGTAGGTCAGTTTTAGTTTAACGGATGTAAAATCATCAGCAACTGCCAGACCATCGTGAGCACCTATACTATCACCAACGGCTGAATAGGTATTGGTGGCAAGGTCAATTTTGTAGAGATTAAAGGCTGCTTTGCGGTGGACTTCTCTCAGAGGGTATGCTGTATGTGTAATCTTCACGTTGGAATAGTCCTTAATACTGTGTGTGTTTCCTGCCCAGTGACAATGTCCGGCCATGATAAAATTGAGCGGAGCACCGGCTTTAAACAATGGATCGTAAAACGCTTTCAGCGGAGTGGGTGTCATCACATGACAATAACCAATCCTAAACGTTCCCTTTCCTACTCTTTCCAGCCAGGCCTTTGCTTCATCGGTTTGATGAGAGAAATTGGGAATACCATTAGATTCATCGGAAAACCAGGCATTATTCAATCCAATAAACCGGGCGTTTCCATAACTAAAAGTATGTGCCTGAAGTCCGTAATGCTCGTTGAAATAAGCAGCCGGCGTTTTCAAATCAGGTTCCAGTTGATAATTCTTTTGTGGCGTATCGTGGTTTCCGGGAATGGTAAATACCGGAGCTGTAAAATGATTCATTCCTTTTACAAACTCAGTCCCGCTTGTAAAACCATTCATATAATCGGTAATTCTCTGGCGGGTACTCGACGCATTATTGGTATTGGGATAATGATTATCGCCCGTTTCTATCACCATCTCCGGATTGATAATATTAGCAATTTCGATGGTTGTTGACACCATTTTCAATATTTTCAGTGCATCGTGACCTCCCTGCCAGCGATGAGCATCGGTAATATGAAATACATAGAAGCTGGTTTTGTACTCCTTAATCACTTTTACGGCAGCTAGCGATACTTCATCACCAGTCGAAGTTTTCAGGATTAAGTCGTACCGGTCAACAGGAGTGTTTGCCGGAACAGAAATAGTGTATTTGCGGTTACAGGTATTTCCCGACCACTGATCGTACACCCAGGTATCGGTTTGTATATTCACTATGCCAGCTTGCACTTCGTTGTAAGGCCCCTTTAGCAGAACGCTGTTCAGCGTTTGATTTGCATCAGCGCTGTGCCAGACTTCAACTGTTTCTCCTGCTTTAACGATGGCCGTTGTGGCACGCCACGGATATATAATTTTTCCGGCTACAGCCTGGAAGGATATGCAAAAGAAAAGAAATAAGCAGGTAGAGATGTGTTTCATGGAAATAAAATAGAGGAGTTGTGTTCACGGGTCAAAAGTAACTTGACACACTTAAATAATGATTAAATAATCATTAACCGGAGAAAAAAGTGGAAAGATTATGAATATAAAGAGTGAGAAAAATCAGGTTACCATTTGTATATCCTGACGTTTATTCAAAAGTCGCTTTGACCAACCTTCCACTGTTTCCGGCAGCACCGACTTCACCCCTTCGAGGGTCATTTCCTGCCCGATGCTTACCCGCTTGCTATTTCCCATATCGTGATAGGGCAAAAGCTCGATATCCTTCAGTTTGGGATATTGTTCGGCCAGGGCAGCAATGGCAGCGAAATGCTCATCGGTGTCGTTGATACCGGAAATGATGGGGCAGCGCAAGTAGATGGCAGTGCCGTAACGGTAGGCTGCATGCAGGTTTTCGAGTATCACCTGATCGGGAACACCGGTATAGCTCAGGTGTGATTCGGTGCCGGTTATTTTGTAATCGAACAACAGCACATCAATAAAAGGAAGGAATTGCTTGAACTTGAATGGTGAGATAAAACCGGATGTTTCGACACATGTGTTGATTTGCAGCGCTTTGCATCTCTTTAACAATGCTTTTGCAAAGGCATACTGATGCAGGGGTTCGCCTCCACTTAAAGTGATTCCTCCTCCCGAATTCCGGTAGAAATCCATATCAGGTACTACTTCAGCGATTACTTCCTCAACCGACATTTCTTTGCCTATTATCCTGAGAGCATCGTAATTACAGGCTTCCACGCATTTACCACACTGCCGGCAGGATGCAAAATCGATAGTATGCACATCCTTTTCGACAAGATGCACAGTATTCGGACACACGCGGGCACAATCGCCGCAATACGTGCAGCGTTCAGTGTGAAAAAACAGCTGCTTTTGCGACACCAGCGTTTCGGGATTGTGGCACCAGAGGCAGTTCAGCGGACAACCTTTCAGATATACGGTTGTACGGATACCCGGTCCGTCGTGCATGCAGGCACGTTGTATGTCGGAGATGATTGCTTTTTCGATCATTTTTTAGTATGTTACACGACTTAAAATTTCCAATTGCACATCACGGGGCAAATCAATATACCTGGCACTAAACCCACCAATTCGCACATATAAATCAGTGTATAATTCGGGTTCCAGCAAAGCTTTCTCTAAATCGCCCCGATTGATCACGGTGATCATGGCCTGAGCGCCGCCCTTTTTAAAATAGGTGTCTATCAGCATATTAAATTTCATGCGGTTGCTGGTAACGAAATCCCTGCCAAAGCGCATATTTTGCACTGCACCGGCATGAATCATATGACTTGGTTTCACCAGCGAATTGATAAGCGCTGTGATTCCTTTTTTATCATTTCCACCGGCGGGTGTATTGCCATTGGCCATTTCGCGGCCGGCTTTTCGCCCGTCGGCCGAAGCTCCCACCCATCGGCCCAAAATGGTATTTTGCTTGTTGTTAATCAGCACATTGAGATACCAGTCTAAGTTGGTGCGATGGCGCTGGTCACGCATGGTGTTGCACATAAAATCGTGCAGTTGCACCATCATGTCATCGGCATAGGCATCGTCGTTGCCGTATTTCGGACAGTTTTTCAGTAGTTTGTGTTCCTTTTCGAAACCAACAAAATTGGCATCCAAAACTTCGACAAGCTTTTCAGCTGAAATCAGTTTGTCATCGAACACCATTTTTTTGATGGCGGCCAGACTATCGGCAGTATTCACACTACCAAACGATTCAAGCGAACCTCCTAGGTATTTTATTCCTCCTGAGAAAATGGCTTTTCCTCTTTCCAAACAATTATCGTAAAGCATACTCAGGTACAGATAGGGCGCTTGTTTGCCCGATTCCACGTATTCCAGCTCTTCGTGATCAGCAAGTATTTCAATGAAATATGTCAATTGTTTTTTGAAGGCATTGAAAAAGTCATCCCAGCTCTTGAAATCTTTCAAATGTCCCGTTGGCAACCCCAGCTGTTTGCCGGTGATATGATCCACGCCGTTGCGAAGCGTCACATCCAGGGCTTTAAGCACATTGAGAGAGCCGCTTGGAGTACCGTATCCCATGTGATCGATTACTATCTCGCCACAACCCAACGGCATGTATTGTTCTGCATCTTTCTCCGGCACATCGTGTGCTGCAGCTACTCCCGGCACCAGTACATCATCGTTGTACAGCAAGGGAAAAGTGTGTCCGTCGGCAATCAGCGAAAGCGATTCCTGCATCAACCATGGATTCATCCCATCATAAAAACGCAGGGTTGTCTGAGGTAGTATCGCACGGCCATAGGTACGCATGGTTTCGAGCACCAAAAATGCAAACCGGTCTGCATTGGCTTCGTTACGCCGGCCACGACCACCAATAATCACCCGACCATCCACATCGCGGAACAGTTCGTTAATCAGTCGCCAGTACGAATGCATCAGCGAAAGAGCTTCTTCTTCCGTGATAATTCCATTATCTATATCGTAGGCATAAAAATCGCCGAGGTATACATCCACCCTTCCCAATTCGAGCGAACCACAAATGAGCGTGTACAACCACGAAAGCTGCAGGGCTTCGTAAAATGATTCGGGTTTGTATAAGGCATTGTTTTTAAGCACCCGCGCCAACGCAATCAGTTCTTTTTCCCGTTTAACATCGGTTGTGGCAGCTGCTTTTTCGAGCGCTTGTTTTTCGTAATACCGACAGCAATCGGCAAATACATCCAGGGCCATCAACATGCCTTCGTACAAAAGATAATCGCCACCGGATGCAAGCGCCTTATCCCTGTAATCTGTAATTTCAGCTTTCAGACCCGGAACTCCCAATTGGAGGAGTTTTTCATAATCCACAAACACACCAGCCATGCGGTAGATAGGACTAGCTATCAGCGGTTTGAAATTGTACGGCAACGAAACAATCTCATCGCGAAACAGCACCGGCAGCATTTTATCGGTAAAAGCCGCTTCTACCTTTGCTTTCGATGTTTCCTTTTTCCAGAAATGAAGCATTTCGTGCACGCCATCGCGCTGTTCGATGGGGATATTGCCCCGCTCGATGGCTTCGATGATTTTCTGTTCGTGACAAAAGTAACCGTAGGCAGCACCACCGGGAGCGTTGTGCGGACTAAATCCCACCCAACCCCAGAAAGTACGGCCGGCTAAGCGGTCCTTGTCCTGAATTTCACTAAGAACTGCCGGAAACTGCGCCTTATGGCAACGGGCTTCGCGAATGGCAATGTGTTCGTGACTGTTTTGGCGGTACACTTCGGTGAAGTTCAACTCCATCGAGAAATCATCAATTTTTTGCATATTCGTAATCGTTAGCTAAAAAAAAATCAGTTTAATGTGGTTAGAAATTGCATTCATCCGCCTTACCACACACGACGGATGAGTATGCAATTTCAGCAAACTTACAACACAAATTTCAACACACCAGCATTCGTTTTGGCTATATAAACTCCTTTCGGAAGTTGGTTCAGATGGATGATTGCCTGATTCGAGCGTAGAATAGAAACACCTGAAAAAGAGTAAATATCCACTTCGGCATTCGTTGGATTTTGCAGTTCACTTCCCGACTTTGAAAGATGTGAAACCAAAATATCCTTCGTTCCACTGGCTATGCTTTCGGTAGTCACCCAATCGCAGGCTTGTTTAATAACTTTCAACGCATCAGCAGTTAATTGTGGATTTGCAAAATAGTTAA
>JANJXE010000496.1 GCA_024709185.1 Paludibacter sp. | reverse complement strand
TGTTAAGGGCTGCCTTAGGTGCACCCGTGCAGATTGACCTTTCCGCAAATTTCATGCTAAACGAAAAACTGTGGTTGGGGGCAATGGTGCGCACCGGAGATGCCCTTTGTCTGGTTGCCCAATGGATTTTCAGCAATAATATCAGAATAGGTTATGCCATGGACATAACCTTTACCGAAATTTACCGGCACCAGAACGGCACCTACGAATTCACGCTCAGCTACGACGTTGACTTTTACGGCCGAAGCTACCTGCGCTCCAGGTATTTCTGATTTGATCAAGGTCTCAGGGTTATCCCTTATTCCAAAGGACCCTGGCTGCCTATAACCAATACCTCCCTTTCAAGCGACACCCCAAATCTTTCGAGAACTGACTTTCGGATTTCCTCCGAGAGACCATAAATTTCCTTGCCTGTCGCCTCTCCCCTGTTGACCAGCACCAACGCATGCCTTTCGTGTACGCCGGCACCTCCCCTGGTGGCACCTTTCCAGCCACACTGGTCGATGAGCCAGCCAGCCGACAATTTCACCTTGCCGGGATCACTCACCATATATTGGGGCATTCCGGGATGGATTTCGGCCAGGCGTGAAGCAAGGTCGGCATTCACCACAGGGTTCTTGAAAAAGCTGCCGGCATTACCGATAATCGCAGGATCGGGCAACTTTGACCTACGAATATCCACGATGACATTTCGCACATCGGAAATAGTTGGTTCGGCAAGCCCCTCGAGCATCCGAGCAACGCCGTCGTACGAGAGGTTTAACTGTGGAAATTTCTTCAATTTGAACAGTACCGAAGTCACCAGGAATTTGCCCTTCAGCTCCTGCTTGAAAATGCTGTTCCGGTAGGCAAACCGGCAATCCGGGGCACTGATTTCCCATTCCTCTCCGGTGCGCAGGTCAATCCCGCACACCGATTCGATGGTATCGGCAGCTTCCTGTCCGTAAGCCCCGATATTCTGCACCGGGGCCGCGCCCACCTTTCCGGGAATCAGAGACAGGTTCTCGATGCCCCCCCATCCCTTGTTGACAGAAAATGCCACGAAATCGTCCCACTCGACCCCGGCACCGGCACGCACCCATACATGGCTGGCATCCTCCTTTTCGGGCACGATGCCCGGGATATTCGGATATATGACCAGTCCATCGAAATCACTGACGAACAACAGATTGCTGCCACCCCCCAGCACCAACACCGGACCAAACTCCCCGAGCGGCCTGCTCTGGATCAGCTCCTGCAAGTCACCTACCTCGGTAAATTCAAAAAAGTATTTAGCGTTTGCCGGCGTGCCAAATGTTATATGGTGTTGAAGGGGAAAATTTTCAATATATCGTATCATAGGAAAGCTTTTCTATCTTTTGCAAAGATAGAAAAGC
>JANJXE010000491.1 GCA_024709185.1 Paludibacter sp. | reverse complement strand
TGGTCGTATGGAACTCGCATGCCCAGATTGCCATGCCTCTGGCTATGAGGTATTTACATACTCGCTTCATACCATCAACTTTTAAAATTGATTCAACGTTCGACAATCATACTTCACATAAAATGCGTTAGTCATGCTTTTTGTTCTCCGAATTCTTTGATTTCGTTTTTTGCATGGGAAGTTCCGGCAGCGATATTCTGATTAACTCGCTCAGCCATTGACTGTTTTCTAATTGATCCAAAATTAAAAAGCTGTTTTTGGCGCCCGGGTAAGGAGGAGCCTCTAAAGGTTCTCCAATAAATTTCCTTCCGGCAGTGGTTGGCTTGATAAAAAGCTGGTTGTCGCAAATAAGTCCAAAAATTTTTCCATCCGAATAGATGGCATATTCACCGAACATCTTCCTGACCGTTATTTCACCAGCGCCCTGAATCTGATCCATTACAAAATCTACAAAGTTTTGATTTGAAGCCATATAGTATAATTTTAAAAAAAAATTAGCCACCCGACGAATGAATTTTCAACCGGTTACATAGACTAACCGATTAACTGCTGTTATTTAATGCTGTTTTCTATTAGAGTGATTTCTTCAGGGATTAAGCCGTAAAGCACATATACCAGTTGGTCAATTTGGGCTTCCTTATCTGTTGTATCAACCTCAGGAGATTGTTTCTTCAACAAAATAATCTCATCCACTAAACTACTAATTTGTTTATTCACAGAATCATTGCCTTTGGCGATCGGAATCTGACTAAAATATTTCCAAATCAATTGAAAGCCATTTTGAATTGCTGTGCAGTATTTTGAAATCAGCCACCATCCTGTTTTTGAATTAAGTATGCCTAAAAGAACTTTGTCTGAAGATGGGATAAACCACATTGAATTATTACAGTACATCGCATCTTCATCAAAAACAAAACAAGGTTTTACCTGAAATACCTGATATAAGATTTTTGGTTGTTCAAATTTATCATAATAATCACAAGCTCTCAATTCCCACCAGTAATCTCCTTTGTCGGTGCGGTCTTCAGCTTTTTCTCTGAAGTTAAGCAAGTGTGCGGCTATGCCCGGATAATGGTCACTGAACCATTTCCAGGCTGCATTATATTCCATAAACCCATAGCGGGGCATTGCTTCAGAAAGATAATTTGGGTTGTCGGGAGAAAGGTTTCTTTTGATAGTAAATCCCTT
>JANJXE010000126.1 GCA_024709185.1 Paludibacter sp. | reverse complement strand
CAACTGGTGTTTACCTATTTTCACTTTGCTTCGGATGAAGAACTGACCCGTGCCATGATGAAAAGCGGAGCAATTTGCCTGGCCTACGAAACAGTTGAGGAAGACCGTACATTACCGTTGTTGATTCCTATGTCGGAAGTTGCAGGTAGAATGTCGATTCAACAGGGAGCCAAATACCTTGAACGCCCGATGGGTGGAAAGGGCATTCTGCTGGGAGGCGTGCCAGGAGTGAATCCTGCACATGTGTTAATTCTCGGAGGTGGTATTGTGGGGACGCATGCTGCCTGGATGGCTGCCGGACTGGGAGCTCACGTAACCATTGCCGATATTTCGCTGCCCCGTCTGCGTCAGCTCGACGAAATTATGCCCGCCAATGTCGACACAATGATGTCGTCGCAATATAATATTGAAGAAATCTTACCCCGAACCGACCTGGTTATTGGTGCTGTACTGATTCCCGGTGCTAAAGCACCCCACCTCATTACCCGTGAGATGCTGAAACTATTGCCTAAAGGTGCCGTATTAGTGGACGTTGCTATCGACCAGGGTGGTTGCTTTGAAACTTCGAAACCTACTACCCACGCAAATCCTGTTTATGAAGTGGATGGTATTCTTCATTATTGTGTGGCAAATATTCCAGGTGCAGTGCCTTATACTTCAACGCTTGCACTAACCAATGCTACACTCCCCTATGCTCTCAAACTGGCCGATCTGGGATGGGAAAAAGCCTGCGAACTACACGAAGGCCTGCGTAAAGGTCTGAATATCGTAAAAGGTGAGATTGTGCATCCGGGCGTCAAAGAAGCGTTTCTTTAATGTTTAATGATAAATGATTAAACATTAAAGATGATTTTTTTGATCTCGCTGAGTTTATTCAACGCTTCCAGCGGAGTCAGACTGTTGATATCCAGCCCTTTTATTTCATCGCGGATTTGCTCCAGCACCGGATCATCCAACTGGAAAAAACTAAGTTGAATCCCTTCCCGCTGAC
The DNA here is from genome assembly GCA_024709185.1 of Paludibacter sp. Classification (GTDB taxonomy): domain Bacteria; phylum Bacteroidota; class Bacteroidia; order Bacteroidales; family Paludibacteraceae; genus Paludibacter. The sequence goes on along the minus strand of JANJXE010000126.1, from coordinate 4,729 downwards.
CGGCAATAGCTCCTATCGGCTTTGATAAGGCACCTTGTTTCGTATCATTTCCCTGATTCGAAACGGTGCTTTGCCGGTTGTCGGTCTCCAGTTGCTTAAGTATTTGCTCCGAACGTTTCACAATACTTTGAGGCATGCCGGCCATTTTTGCCACATGTATACCAAAGCTATGCTCGCTGCCTCCCCGTTGGAGCTTGCGCAGGAAAATAACCTTTTTATCCACCTCACGCACCGAAACATTGTAATTTTTAATCCGGTTAAACGATTTTTCCATTTCGTTTAGCTCGTGATAATGCGTGGCAAAAAGCGTTTTAGCCTTGTGATGTCCGTTTTCGTGAATGTATTCTACTATAGCCCAGGCAATTGAAATACCATCATAGGTTGATGTACCTCGTCCGAGCTCATCAAAGAGTATCAAACTACGGTGCGAAAGATTATTCAGGATACTGGCGGCTTCGTTCATCTCCACCATAAAAGTCGACTCGCCCTGCGATATATTGTCACTGGCTCCGACCCTTACAAAAATTTTATCCACCACCCCGATGCTGGCACTTTCAACCGGAACAAAACTGCCGATCTGGGCCATCAACGTAATCAATGCGGTTTGTCGGAGTAAGGCCGATTTACCCGACATATTCGGACCAGTAACGATGATGATCTGTTGAGATGAACTATCGAGGTACACATCATTGGCTATGTATGATTCCCCGGGAGGCAATTGCTTCTCAATGACCGGATGGCGACCCTGTTTGATATCGATAACTTCCGAATCGTTAATATCCGGACGTACGTATTTATTTTCGGCAGCCACACGCGTCATCGACAACAGGCAGTCGAGCTGAGCAATAAGGTTGGAATCGAGCTGAATAGCAGTAATGTAGTCCGTCAGACTAATCACCAGTTCGTTGAAAATACGGGTTTCAATGGCCAGAATTTTCTCTTCGGCACCCAGAATTTTTTCTTCGTATTCTTTTAATTCCTGGGTGATGTAACGTTCGGCATTTACGAGCGTCTGCTTGCGAATCCAGGTCTCAGGCACCTTATCTTTGTGTGTATTCCGAACTTCAATATAGTATCCGAACACATTGTTGAAACTTATTTTAAGGCTTGGAATACCGGTTGCTGCACTTTCACGTTCCTGAATCATCTGCAGATACTCTTTCCCCGAACGGGCGAGTCCACGAAGCTCATCCAGCTCAGCATCAACCCCCTGACGAATCACATCACCTTTGTTCAGCATGGTTGGAGGATCGGGATCGAGCTCACGTTCAATCGTATGCGCCATTTCCCGACAGCTGTTCAGTTGATCAGCAATGCGTCGCAGCGTATCGTTATCCGACCCACTCAGGGTGACTTTAATGGGTTCAATGGCATTGAGTGCAACCTTCAGCTGCACCACTTCGCGGGGATTAATCCTGCCAACAGCCACTTTTGAAATAATACGTTCCAAATCACCAATCAGGGCAATTTGTTGAATCAACAACTCTTTTTCTTCTTTATTTTTGAAGAAATACTCCACCACGCTCAGTCGCTCGTTGATGGGTTTCACATCCTTCAGCGGGAAAGCAACCCAGCGTTTCAACAGGCGTGAACCCATGGGCGAAATGGTACGGTCGAGGATATCGACGAGCGTACGACCTCCTTCGTTGATGGAACCGTACAATTCGAGATTGCGAACCGTAAAGCGGTCGAGCCACACATACCGGTCCTCTTCGATGCGGGCAAGCTGCGAAATATGTCCGGTTTGATGATGGTGAGTGAGGTCGAGATAATGCAGGATTGCACCGGCAGCAACAACCGCATAGGGAAGGATATCAACACCAAAGCCTTTCAGGGTACGGGTTTCAAATTGTTTCAGAAGTCGATCACTGGCAGCATCCGGCGTAAATGCCCAATCCTCCATCGCATAGGTAAAAAACCGGGTCCCGAAATACTCTTCAAAGTCCTTTCGCTTACTACGGTCGAACAACACTTCCTTGGGTGAAAAACTGTTGAGCAACTTATCAATGTATTCGGGTGTACCTTCAGCTACCAGAAATTCGCCGGTTGAAATATCCAGAAATGAAACGCCAACCTGCTTTTTCACAAAATACACAGCTGCCAGGAATGTATTTTCCTTATGGCTCAGTATAGTATCGCTGTACGATACACCTGGTGTTACCAACTCGGTTACACCGCGCTTTACCAGCTTTTTAGTTAATTTGGGATCTTCCAGCTGATCGCAAATGGCCACGCGCATACCCGCACGTACCAGCTTTGGCAGATAAGTATCGAGGGCATGATGCGGGAAACCAGCCAGTTCCACTGTGCGTGCAGAGCCATTTGCCCGTCGGGTAAGGGTTATCCCCAACACTTCAGATGCTCTGATGGCATCGGTTGAAAAGGTTTCGTAGAAATCACCGCAACGAAACAGCAACACCGCATCGGGATGCTGGGCTTTAATCTCGAAATACTGCTTCATCAAAGGCGTTTCTACTATCTCATTGCTCATAAATTAAACTGATTTGAAGTGAAAAATGGGTTGAACAGTTATTTTAACTGCCCGGATACCAGCAAGTGGCCGTGCTCAATAAAACAAAGCACAGCAAGTAACTAAATCGAATTTAGGGTTGCCGTCATCTTCGACCATTCGTATTTTTTCTTTTCTTCCCGGATATTGCATACAAACTCATCGCTTCGCTCATTGGCATAAAAATCGACAAGCGCGTCGGCAATTTTAGTCACATCCACATCCACCACATAGCCTACTTTATTGTGTGGAACTATTTCGGCCAACCCCCCGACATCGGTCACCAGCATTGGATTTTCGTAGTGATACGCAATCTGACTTACACCGCTTTGTGTAGCAGAGCGATAGGGTTGCGCCACCAAATCCGCAATTCCGAAATAATTACGCACATCCTTATCGGCGATAAAGCGGGTACGTAACTCTACAAAATTTTCAAGTTTCAGGCGATGAATAAGCTTCATATAAGGCTCCGGGTTTTCGTAAAATTCGCCGGCAATAATTAGTTTCAGTGGATACTTTCGCAACCGTTCATCGGCAAAAGCTTCCAACAGTAAATCAAGGCCTTTGTAATGACGAATAAAACCAAAAAAGAGAATGTAGCGCATCTGTTCATGCAATCCCAGTTTCATGGCAGCAAGTGCTCGTTCAGGTTTATCGCCGTAGTGGTCATACACCGGGTGAGGCGATACCCGCTTTGGCTTCAGACTGTTATCAAACGAATTAATATCACCCACCACCGATTCGGCCATGGCTACAAATCCATCCATCGCAGTAACGAAATACCGTGGAAAAAGTTTATCCAGCACGGTTGGCTCGTGTGGTATCATATTGTGAATCAAACCTATCATTTTGGTATTTCCACCCCTTGCAAATCGGGCGATCGTACCAAAAGCCGGTGCCACAAACGCCATCCAGTAGCAAAATATCACTTTATCCGCTTTTTTACGACGAATGGCCTTTCCTGCACGTATCCAACTCAGTGGATTCAGCGTATTAATCATGCGTGTAATCTTCAGATCATCGGGCTGCTGTTCCGATGAATACTGAGTTTTCCCCGGAAAAAGAAACGATGGATATTGCAGGGTGAAAGTAATGATTTCCACATCGTGACCTTCCTGCTGATACTCCCGGGCAAGGCGTTCGCTATACGCTGCCAACCCTCCACGATAAGGATATGCTGTTCCAACTATTACAATTCGCATGGTATAAAATCAATTTTTAGGTGTCCGGTAATCAGTCGCAAAATTACAAAATAAATTACAGGCAGTACCCGTATACTACTTTTTGACTTCAAATTTAATCTTTTTAGAGAAAAAATTTGATTAGTCCATAAAAAATCACTTAATTTGCAGGCTAATTAAGCACGCAATACTGATCATTTAAAACTCCGTTATAATGAAAGAATTTTTGAAATACCTAGGTCCCATTTTGTTACTGATCGGAACCATCGTGATTGCATTCTATTTCTTCAACCCAAGTTCTGAAAACACCCTGTTGGTTTTATCCGGAGTTCTGATGGTGCTTGGATTAATTGTACACGTTGTAGTAAACCGTTTTGTAGATTAACCCGGGCTCATACACCTCATTAAAATAAAGTGGGTTTGCGTCTTTTAGCATCTTCTAAAGGAAGCAAATCTGCTTTTTTTGTTTGATTTTTCCTGAGTTGTTCGTATTCGGTAGCAATTGTTGCAGCAAAGCTTTCGGAGGTTTTAGCGTTCATCAGACTAGCTACAATATTGGTATTCACCGATGCGTCTTTAACATATACCACCGGAGCCGAATAGTTAGGAGCGATCTTTACTGCCGTATGAATCTTCGAGGTAGTCGCTCCTCCGATCAGCAACGGAATCCGCATTCCGGCCTTTTCCATTTCGGCAGCCACATGCGTCATTTCTTCCAGCGATGGAGTAATCAAACCGCTTAGTCCCAGCATATCCACCTTTTCTTCAATCGCCGTGCGGATAATTTTTTCGGTTGGCACCATCACTCCAAGATCGATGACCTCGTAGTTGTTACACGCAAGCACCACTGCAACAATATTTTTCCCAATATCGTGCACATCGCCTTTCACCGTAGCGATCAGAAACTTTCCGGCCGATGAACTTTGTCCGGGCACTTTCTGCGCTTCGATATAGGGCTGAAGGATAGCCACTGCCTTTTTCATCGTCCGCGCAGTTTTTACTACCTGGGGCAGAAACATTTTTCCTGCTCCGAATAAAT
>JANJXE010000107.1 GCA_024709185.1 Paludibacter sp. | reverse complement strand
CGGACTGCCCCCTATGCTCGGCTTTCTCGGTAAAGAATTAATATATGAAGCAAAAGTGCAATCACCGGGTTTCGCTTCGCTCATTTTCATTTTCGGATTTATTTCCAACGTGCTGATGTTTGCTGTCTCGATGCGGATTTTAGTGAAGGTATTCCTTGGGAAACCAGTGAAAAGTTATGCCATACCGATGAATAAAAAATTCTTTTTTGTATTCGGTCCGGCACTATTGATCACATTGAGTCTCTTACTGGGTATATCTCCAAATCTTTTGGGTAAAACAATTGTTGAACCCGCAGCAACGGTAATATTCGGTAATCAGGTGGATGTGAAACTTGCGCTCTGGCATGGTTTTAATATGGTGTTGCTGCTGAGTGCGATAACAGTGCTGACAGGTGCGGTTTTATCTTACCTGCTGATTAAACACAGGACGATTGAGGAACAATGGAATGCATTCAACAAACGGGTGTTTCCCTACCAGCTTCCACAGGTATTTTCCCTTATCATTGAGAAATTTGTAGCGGTATCGGTTCAGAAAACAAAACTTATGCAGCACGGCTATCACCGCTATTATATCCTCACAGTAATTCTTTTTACAGCTATACTGCTCTGGTTGCAGTTGTATTTAACCCGTGGCTGGGATTTCACGCTCTCTTTCAGCTTTCATCCTTTTTATATTTCGGGATTGCTGCTCATCATTCTCATCGCGACCATTTATACAACTGTTACCCATTCCCGAATCAAAGCGATAATTTCGATGGGTGTAACCGGGTATGGAATCGCGCTCATTTTCCTGTACTACAGCGCGGTTGACCTGGCAATTACCCAAATTCTGGTTGAAACGCTGGTGGTGGTGATGTTTATGCTAATTCTGCAGCGGCTTCCTTACTTTGCCAAATTATCTGCAAAAAGTACCAAAATCCGGGACTTTGCAGTTGCATTGATTTTCGGAAGTGCCATGACGATGGTTAGTCTGATGGCGATTAATGTGAATTTCAGCACTCCCATTTCCGATTTCTTTATGGCCAATAGTTATACGAAAGCCTTTGGCGAAAATGTTGTGAATGTAATTCTGGTTGACTTTCGGGCATTGGATACACTGGGTGAAGCAACCGTTTTGGTTATTGCGGCTATGGGAGTCGCTACTCTACTCAAATCAAAAACGATTAAAAAATGAACTCGGTAATACTGCAAATCGCTTCGAAATATGTGCGTTGGATGTTGATCATTTTTTCGGTGATTATGCTGGTGCGAGGACATAATTTACCTGGTGGCGGTTTTATTGGGGGGCTTTTGGCCGGACTCTCGTTAGCGTATAAAGGGTTTGCATTTACGCCCTCGATCTTTGAAAAGGAGATGAAAATTCGTCCCGAGATTTTTATGGCTTTGGGATTAACGCTCATCTTTATCAGTTTATGGCCGGGTGCGGTGCTGGAAGGTACACTTATGCAGGGAATATGGTTTACCATCCAGATTCCTTTTACTGAGGGCTACAAATTCGGTACACCTTTTCTCTTTGATATTGGAGTGTATTTCGCGGTGATTGGTGTTACGATACTGTTTTTATTTTCACTTTCAGATAAAAAATAATGGAAATATTACTGGCAATTATTGTTGGAGTTTTATATACAGCGGGCGTTTACATGCTGCTGCGGAGGAGCATCGTGAAATTTATTATTGGGATTATTTTTATGAGTAATGCCACCAATCTGCTGGTGTTTTTATCGGCCGGACTGGTACAGGGAAATCCTGCATTTGTAAATGCTACTACGGTTGATACTTCACACCTGGCCGATCCCACTCCTCAGGCACTTGTGCTTACTGCCATCGTTATAGGACTGGGGATGGTGGTGTTTATTCTTGCCCTGAAGTACAAGTACTTTGAAATTACCGGTACCGACGATTTGGATCAGTTAAAACAAACCGATGAACACTCATGAATAGCATAGCTTTACCCTTATTACTTCCGTTTGCCATTGCCATCAGTTTGTTGCTGGTGCGCTCCGACAAGCTCAGCAAATGGGTTGGACCATTAGGTAGTCTGGCTATGCTGGCGGTTGCGGTGTACCTCAATTTCCAATTGCAGCAAAATGGTATCATGACCCTGAACACCGGTGGTTGGATTGCTCCGTTCGGCATTGTGTTGGTTGTCGATCACCTGAGCTCGCTTATGCTGATGGTTTCAGCGCTGATTGCCTTCGTGATTGCCTTGTTTGCCAATCGGAATCTGACCGAAGATATCCCCATGTCGCGCTTTTACTTCTTCTTTTTTACCCTCAATATGGGCGTCAACGGAGCCTTCATAACGGGTGATGTATTTAACCTGTACGTGTGGTTTGAGGTGATGCTGCTCTCCTCCTTTGTGCTTATTACTCTGGGTAAGAAAAAAGAACAACTGGAAGGCGGAATCAAGTATTTGGCACTTAATATAATGGGATCGATGCTGTTTTTAGCCGGACTTGGTTTGTTGTATGGAAAAACAGGCACACTCAATATGGCGCACCTTGCTGAAATTCTCAGAAACGATCATCATGCATCGCTAATGAGCACGTCCATGGTACTGTTTTTTGTGGCCTTTGGGATAAAAGCGGCGGTGTTTCCTCTCTACTTCTGGCTTCCTTCGTCCTATCACACGCCCAACATTGCCGTCACATCATTGTTTGCAGGTCTTCTCACCAAAGTAGGAGTGTACACACTGATTCGTTTTTTCACACTCTTTTTTGTTCAGGATCAGACTTTCTGGCACACCTTATTATTGATTGTAGCTGGTTTAACTATGGTGAGTGGAGGGATGGCGGCCGCATCGTATTACGAAACCCGCCGGATTCTTTCCTATCACATTATCAGTCAGATTGGGTATATGATTATGGGGCTGGGTATTTTTACCCCACTGGCGCTGGCCGGAGCAGTCTTTTTTACCATTCATAATATGATTGCCAAAACAGGAACGTTTGTTGCTGCCGGACTCATTGCAAAAATTAAAGGTACCTACGAACTGAAGGAAGTCGGGGGCTTGTATAAGCAAAATCCGGTGCTGGCCATCCTGTTTATTATACCCGCTTTTGCACTGGCCGGTTTTCCGCCTATCTCCGGATTTTTTGCCAAATTTATGTTGCTGAAAGCCGGCATCGATAGCGGGCAATATCTGATTACAGCTGTAGCGCTGCTCACCGGATTTCTTACTCTTTATTCGATGATAAAGATATGGAACGAGGCATTTCTGAAAAAACAACCGGAAGAAAAAAGTCAAATTACTGAGGTGAAACTCAAAATAATGGATTATATGCCTCTGGCAATTCTGGCTGCTGCATCGCTACTAATGGGACTGTTTGCCCCTTCTGTGTTTGAGTATGTTATGCAGACTGGCGATCAACTCTTTGAACCATCGGCGTATATTAATGCAGTATTTAAAAAATAATCATCATGAAAGCGATACGACTTCTGTATTATATCCCTGAGTTTATGGTGTATTATCTCTACCAATTGATTAAGTCGAATGTGCAGATGGCGTACATTACCCTATCACCTAAAATGGATATCGGTTCTGGATTTATTGAGTACCGTATTAACCTCCGGTCTTCGGGTGGTTTGTTGTTGCTTTGTAACCTCATCTCGATGACTCCGGGCACCATCAGTGTGGATGTGGATGATGCTAAAGAAAAATTG
>JANJXE010000058.1 GCA_024709185.1 Paludibacter sp. | reverse complement strand
CTTTCTTTCGGGGATATCCACTTTTAATCAGAATGCCAAAATCGCCCAATTCCTGCGGAATCTCGTGCAACAGCACCGACAGGGTGACAAAAATACCCAGTTCGGTGGAGGTGAGAAAAGAGGCTGCAATAACGACCCCGTCTATCGCATTGTGTACCGCATCTCCGATGATAATCATCGGTCCGGCTGCATGGACCTGGCGTTCACAATTTTCGTCGTGGCACATCCTCCAGAGAATAACCTTCTCGAGCAGGAAGAAAAACAGAATACCTCCCAGTACCCAGGCAAGCGCCACATGAACTTCAAGCGTTTCGGTAGCTTCGGGTATAAGACCCAGCATTGCTGCACCCAGCAAAGTGCCTCCAGCGAGGTAAAGCAGGTAGTTGGAAACCTTGCCCAGCCACTTGTTGTTAAGCAAAAGCAGGCTGCCACTCAGGGATACACTCCCCACACTGGCAGCCAGCAATGCAATAATGGTATACAGTAGTTGATCCATATTTACTTCTGAACCAGTACCCAGGCATCGGGATACACGCTTTTAATTTGTTCGATGCGCGACTTGGCCTGTGTGTATTCGTCGAACGAAGCGATAATTACCCGGAGCATGCCACTATCGTTTTGTACGGTAAGTGCATTGTTGCCCTGACCTACCAGCGTGTTACGCAGACGACGGGCGTTTTCGTGATTACCAAAAGCACCCACTACAACGTGGTACTTCTTGCTGAGCGCTGCATTATTGGTTTCACCTTCGGCAAGGCGGAACGACTCGCTGCGGGTCACCTCGTTCTGTGTACTGCTTACGGCTGTAGGAGGAGCTGTAACCGGAGGGGTAGTTGTAACCGTGGTAGCTGGCTTTGTAGCTGCAGGTATTTCGGTTACTTTCTGTTTCGACTTACAGGATACCAGCGCAACGGAAAAAATCGCTGCATAAAGTAATAATCGGGTGTTCATAGTGATACTTTTAAAATGATTTTCTAAATTTGCGCTACAAAGATGATAATAAATTAATATACGACCAATTATTGAACTTATTTTTTAGAAATTTAAACGAAACTGTCTGAAACTAAAGTTCATTGGCCTGTATAGCAGTTTATACCACCAACGTAGTTCTAAATGTACCAATATTCATTAAAAAAATTAATGCTATGACTTTTGCTTTACCCGAATTGCCCTATGCACACGATGCGCTGGCACCCGTTATCAGTGAGGAAACCCTTGCGTTTCATTATGGAAAACACCATCAGGCCTATGTAAACAACCTGAACGGCCTTGTTCCCGGTACCGAGTTTGAAAATGCCGACCTGGATACAATCGTCAAAAAATCGGATGGCGCTATCTTTAATAATGCCGCCCAGATATGGAACCACAATTTCTATTTTCTGTCGCTTACTCCCGTAAAGGGAACAGCTCCCTCGGCTGCCCTGGCGAAAGCGATAGATGCAGCCTTCGGCTCGTTCGAAAACTTCAAAACTGAATTTGGCAAGGCTGCCGTTACCCTCTTTGGTTCAGGATGGGCCTGGCTGGTGAAGGATGCCGATGGCAAACTCTCGATTGTAAAGGAAAGTAATGCCGGCACGCCTATCACCCGTGGACTGGAGCCGCTGCTTACCTTCGATGTATGGGAACATGCCTACTACATCGATTACCGCAACCGCCGTCCCGATTATGTAGCCGCACTATGGGATTTGGTCGACTGGAATGTGGTTTCGGCACGCTATTAAGGGTTTTAATTGAGGCCTTATATTGGCCTGCTGTTGAATATTTTAGTCGCCTACACCGGACACAACTTCTTCGTAAGTAAGAAGCTGTATCCGGTGTTTTTTTGTGCGTTGATGTGAACCTTTTCTATCTGACGTATGTTAAACAGGTTCATAACAATTTAAAATCATTCTAATATGAAAACAATTCAGATACTCGCGGTAGTATTAATGACCGTGCTGCTTCCGGTTACAGCTCAGAAAGCAGATATCAATGTAGCTAAGTCGTCGGTAAAATGGACGGGTAACAAAGTAGGTGGTTCACACAATGGCGCCATCAAAATTAAAAGCGGTGCTTTTCAATTTAAAAACGGAGACATTGCTGGTGGAACTGTGGTAATCGATATGAATACCATCACTTGTGAAGATCTTACCAACGAAGGAGCTAATCAGAAACTGGTAGGTCACCTGAAATCAGACGATTTCTTTGGTGTGGAAAAATTCCCGACTGCTACCTTTAAAGTTACCAAAGCCACTAAGTTCAACAACAACAAGGCTAGCATTACCGGTGTTCTCACCATCAAAGGGAAATCCGAAACTGTTACGTTTGATGTTACCAAAAGCGGAAGTGTATATTCCGCTAAGCTGGAGGTAGACCGCTCGAAATTCGATGTTCGCTACGGTTCGAAATCGTTCTTCGACAACCTGGGAGATAATTTTATCCACGATATTTTTGTATTGGATATTCAGTTGGTATTCTAAGCAGAGAAACATTTTAGAAGATTCGCAGGTCGTGTGATTTCAATGTAAAAATTGAAAGTACATGACCGGCGATTTTTTTTTAGGTTTTAAAAAAGACGGATTAACAATACTACTGAATCTCAGATTGTTGGGTTTTATAAAAAATAAATACAAAAGCGCTAAAAAAATAAAAAATGATTTACCTTTGTGCTCTGATAATCATATGAAGAGTTTGTGTGTATTTTACTACCACAAATTTATTTTCTGAAAAAAGTTTTTCATTGATCAACATTGTTCAACAGCACTTTACACATTATAAATCTCCAATGGAAGGTGAAAAAGAGTATGCATTTTTAGCGACAACAGCTGCCGAGATGGCTGAACTGACTTCGGTTAAAGAAATTTATTCTTACGCAGCTTTAAAAATCAATCACCTGCTCAACAACGCAAGTATCCTTGCACTTATTGAGTATGAACTGAATACCAACAGGTGGAAAATGCAGTTTATTCTGGGAATCGACAAATGGATTAATGACCTTACCAACTTGATTGGTTTCGATTTAAGAGAGCTGGAAGGTGACATAAGTAACAAGTATAAGGATAAGATTACCAGTGGTAATTTGGAAGAACTTGAATTTGATTTTCCGGGCCTGTTCAATAACAGGACGACACGCTTTGCCGGACAGGCTTCAAAGAAGCTTTTAGGGATCGATAAAATGTATAGTATAGCTTTTCAGAAAGGTGGTGAACTCTTTGGAAATATCACCTTTGTTACCAACCGCAAAACGGGACCTGTCAATATTCAACTGATTGAAGCTTTTATACAACAGGTTTCTACTCTTTTGAAAAAACAGAAAGCAGAAGAAAGCCTGAAAGAAAGCGAAGAAAAACATCGCTTGCTGTTGGAACACCTGCAAGCCGGAGTGGTGGTGCATGCTTCCGATTCAAGTATCACTTATGCAAATAAAATGGCGGCTCAACTGTTGGGTCTCAGCATCGACCAACTAATGGGCAAAACAGTTATCGATCCTGCCTGGCATTTTGTTAATGAAGATTTAACAATAAT
>JANJXE010000054.1 GCA_024709185.1 Paludibacter sp. | reverse complement strand
ATAATGGTTGCAACCCTTTCCATATCGGTTTTAGCAAGCTTCCAGGGCTCGGTGTCGGCCAGGTATTTATTGCCGATGCGGGCAAGGTTCATGGCTTCTTTCTGGGCATCGCGGAAACGGAAATTATCGAGCAATTTTTCCAGATCGGTTTTCACATGGACAAATTCTTCCAGAGTTTGACGATCGTATTGTGTTAATTCACCGCAAGCCGGAACTATACCTTCAAAAAATTTAGTGGTAAGCACTAGTGCACGATTCACGAAATTGCCGTAAATTGCCACCAGCTCATTGTTGTTGCGGGCCTGAAAATCCTTCCAGGTGAAGTCATTGTCTTTGGTTTCGGGAGCGTTGGCCGTAAGTACATAGCGTAACACATCCTGCTTACCGGGGAATTCTTCCAGGTATTCGTGCAACCACACCGCCCAGTTGCGAGAAGTTGAAATCTTATCCCCTTCAAGATTTAAAAATTCATTGGCCGGCACATTATCGGGAAGGATATAACTGCCTTCAGCCTTCAACATAGCCGGAAAAACAATGCAGTGAAAAACGATATTATCCTTTCCGATAAAGTGAATCAGACGAGTTTCCTCATCTTTCCACCATTTTTCCCAGCTTTCAGGGAGCAATTCTTTTGTGTTGGAAATATAACCGATTGGAGCATCAAACCAAACATATAACACTTTGCCCTGCGCATCTTCTGCCGGAACAGGAATCCCCCAGTCGAGATCGCGGCTTACCGCACGTGGCTGTAAGCCCATGTCGAGCCAGCTTTTGCACTGACCATATACGTTGGCTTTCCATTCTTTATGATCTTCGAGAATCCATTGCCGCAACCATGCTTCATGCTGATCGAGAGGCAGATACCAGTGACGTGTTTCCCGCATAACGGGTACAGAGCCGCTAATCGTCGATTTAGGATGGATAAGATCGGTCGGATTCAACGAGGTACCACAGGCTTCGCACTGGTCGCCATATGCGTTTTCGTTGCCACAATGCGGACATTTTCCGGTGATATAGCGGTCGGCAAGGAATTGCTGTGCTGTTTCATCGAAATATTGTTGCGTGCTTTGCTGAACAAATCCCCCTTTTTGATCAATAGTTTTAAAAATATCGGAGGCTAGTTCCCGGTGAGTTGGAGAAGTCGTTCGCGAGTAAATATCGAACGTAATCCCAAAATCTTCAAACGATTTTTTAATAATAGTATGGTAACGATCGACAACATCCTGAGGACTTACCCCTTCTTTTCGTGCTTTTATTGTGATAGGAACGCCGTGTTCATCAGATCCTCCAATAAAAAGAACCTCTTTCCCTTTTAATCGCAGGTAACGGGCGTAGATATCTGCCGGGATATACACTCCGGCAAGATGACCAATATGTACAGGCCCGTTTGCATAGGGCAACGCAGATGTAATTGTAGTACGTTTAAACGATTTCATACGGTGATAATTGTTTTTGTAAAATTCATTTGGAACTCGCATGCCAATAGTGCCATAACCTTGGATGTGAAGAATTTACATGCTCGTTTCATGTAGTGATAAGTTGATATCAATCGGGCCGGATACGATGTAACTCAGCCCTGAGTTGTCAAATTCTTTATTTTGACCGCAAAAATACAAAAAAATATGCAAACCGGCTTATTATTGCAGAAATAGGCTGTTGGTATTATTTCAGCTATTAAATTACTGTTAATCTTTTAATTACAGAGTTCTGATTTCAACAATATTCTTACATTTGCACACTCAATGTGGCAAGAAATAATATATGTGCCGCTTATAGACTAAAATTTCCATCTTTTAAAATTTAAATTATCATGGAAAACACTGACAACTGCAATTGCAACAAAAACAACAACCAGGCTACCGCAACCGGTGGCGCCGTGTATGGTTTAGGCTTGATAGGAGCCGCAATTTATTTTATTTCCGCAGCCACCGGTTTTTGGGCAGGGCTGCTGGGTTTCCTGAAAGCCATTGTATGGCCTGCTTTTCTGGTTTATGAAGCCTTTAAAGCGCTGGGTGCTTAGATGTTTTTGGTTTAAAATTAACTAAAAAGCATCAAAACACATCTAAAAACATCATTTAAGCCTTAAATAGTTTAAACAATATGTTATAAAGCATGTTTTTTGAGAAAATCACTTGTGGGAAATTGAAAAACGTTTTATCTTTGCAGTGTGATTTTTTCATAGTATTAGATTTAAGGTTAACAAAGATTGGTTGGCAGGCGTGCCAACCTTTCGCGTTTTATAGCGGTTGTGTTTCGTCTAAACTATTCGGTTTTTTCCGCAGAAAGCAAGATGCAATGCTGCTAAGTACAACATTTAGAAAACCAAAATAACTACTTCTGCATCCAACGATTATTCCGGAATATGATATTTCTTCAGTTCATTCCGATACACCTTCGTTTTTCCTGCTGTAACCTCATCCATCAGCCTCCAGAACCTGTCTCCATGATTCATCTCCCAGGTATGGCACAGCTCATGCAAAATCACATAATCCACTAATTCCTGCGTCAGCATCATCAGGTGTAAGCTCAGATTAATATTTTTTCGCGATGAACAACTTCCCCAGCGCGTTCTGCCTGATTGTATTTTCACGTCGGTGTAGGTAAACCCATGCTGTTTTGCAAGCTGATCCACACGTGCCGGAAGTAAGCGTTTAGCTTCTTTTTTCATAAAATAGTGAATCCCTTTCCAGCATACCTGCTGAAGTTTAGTGGATGTAAGATCAGCATTTTCCGGATAGTCAATTTTTAAAATGCCTTCTGAGAACTGAAAAAAAACATCATTACGTTGACAGGGCTGCAGTTCAACAGTAAAGGAAAGTGTTCTGAGGCCGTTTTCCAGTGTCAGTTCACTACTCAGCTGCCGGTTTCTTACCCGCTCTTGCTTTTGTAGAATTCGTTTTTTATTTTCCAGGATAAAATCATTGGCTTCCGCAGGTGATTTAGTCAGCGGTAAAGTCACCACTAACCCTTCGGGACGAATCCGCACTGCTATTCGGTTGGCTCTCAGACTTCTTTTGTATTCTATTGTTCCAAATTGCTTTAGTTCAGCTGTCATAGTAGCTTCTTCTTCATAAACTTTCCTACAAAAATAGCTGTTTTGAACATTTTTTTCGGGTTTATCCTTAAATTTGTCGCAAATAATAGAAAACATGATACAAGCTAAGAATATCCACCGCCGTTTTGATACGTTGGAAGTATTGAAAGGTGTTGAATTGCATGTTAAAAAAGGTGAGATAGTTTCCATTGTAGGACCCAGTGGTGCCGGGAAAACAACCTTTTTGCAAATTTTAGGAACACTCGATGATCCGGATGAAGGTCAGGTACTGGTTGAAGGAGTTGATCTAATTCGATTAAATGAAAAGGAAAAGGCCGTATTCAGAAACCGTAATCTTGGATTTATTTTTCAGTTTCATCAGTTGTTACCCGAATTTACTGCGCTCGAAAATGTTATGATACCCGCTCTTATTGCAGGTAAGAGTGCTCACGAAGTGGCAAAGAAGGCATCTGAACTGTTGAATTACCTGCAGCTTTCGGATCGTTTGTCTCATAAGCCATCCGAACTTTCAGGGGGTGAGAAGCAGCGTGTTGCAGTGGCTCGTGCACTCATCAACGATCCACAGATAATTCTGGCCGATGAGCCATCAGGAAGTCTTGATTCGAAGAACAAAGAAGAACTCCACCGTCTGTTGTTCGATCTACGCGATCGTTTTGGTTTAACCATAGTGATAGTGACGCACGATAAGGAACTGGCAGCCTTGTCCGACAGGGTGATAGAGATGAAAGATGGGAAAGTGGATGAAAAGTAGCCCCGCCGGGAATCGAACCCGAATTTAAAGTTTAGGAAACTTCCGTTCTATCCATTGAACTACAGGGCCGCTATTTTCAAAAAACGAATTGCAAAAGTAGCATTTTTATGGGAAAATCCAAAAATAATTTTTTTGTAGTCTGGGATGGTAAAGAACCCGGTATTTACAGGAGTTGGGAAATTTGCAAACAGCAAATTCATGGCTACTCATCAGCAAAGTACAAAGGTTTTGAAACCGAACATGAAGCTATCGAAGCGTATAATTCTCCTTACTGGGAGTATGTAGGCAAAAATGCCGTTCAAAAAAAGCCGGTTCCAAAACCTGAATTGATTGAAAAGTATGGAATGCCGTTATTGGAAAGTATATCAGTGGATGCTGCCTGTAGTGGGAATCCTGGCCTTATGGAGTACCGTGGTGTATATACTCGAACCGGCGAGGAATTGTTCCGGCAAGGTCCTTTCAAACAAGGTACAAACAATGTAGGAGAATTCCTTGCACTTGTACATGGATTGGCATTGTTGAAACAAAAAAACTCCAATTTACCGGTTTATTCCGATAGTGTGAATGCAATTGGATGGGTAAAAGCGGGAAAAGCGCGTACTAAGCTGGAAAAAACTGCTGAAAACACCGTTCTTTTTGATTTAATTAAACGCGCTGAGAAATGGCTGGCTGAGAATCAATTTGATACTTCAATATTAAAGTGGCAAACCGAAGCCTGGGGTGAAATTCCTGCCGATTTTGGCAGAAAATAGTCGATTTAGATTCGATCTCGTCTATGAATAAACTTTTTCCAGTAATATCTCAATGGATTGCTGTATTTTTCCAACTTCCAGGGTCGACTGCTATGGGGTTTATGGATCACAGGTACATCCATAGCCAGGTAATTAATAAATCCATTTTCGATGGATTGACGAGTAATAAACACATCATACCAGTTTTTTTCGGGATTTAGCTGTTTAAAGTCGTACTTTTTCAAAAAATCAATATTCAGCAAAGTACAGCAGAAACTTAGCCTTTTAACCGTTGATATAGTTTGAAAAGCATAGTTAGTTGCATAAAGGTATGGAAAATTAATTTTACCGTTTTCATGGGTGGTTACTGCTGCTATCATCCCCGGATTTTTCAGCTCTTTATTTCGTTCGATTAACTTGCTGATAGTATCTTTCTGAATATTCACATCTGATTCAATAATTAGTAATGGAATTCCCTCCGAAATAGCCAGTTGTTGCGCATGCTGAAGTACTAACAGGTAATTGGGAGATGGAAGGTCCGTTAAATCGTGCAAATGGATCAGGTTGAATCCCTTTTCTTCAGCTAATAGCTTCAATTCCTGCTGAGTATCTATATTACTGAAGTCATCGTAAACAGTAAAGCTAAAATCAACCATTTCTGACTGCATGATATGTTCTATAGTCTGCCTGGCAGTTTCGATTGAGTCTTTAACCGGAGTGATAATATGAAGTTGTGCCATATACTACTATTTCTTGTTCAGTTTTTGAATTAGAAGCCGGATAAATGTGATAATTATTTGTAAA
>JANJXE010000005.1 GCA_024709185.1 Paludibacter sp. | reverse complement strand
CAATTCCGGCATCGAAAAAACAGGTCAAAACATAAAATTTGATATTTTGATGCTTTCCCGCTACGGGATAGAAGTAAATGGGCCTTTGTTCGACACTATGATTGCTCATTACCTTCTGCAACCCGATTTAAGGCACGGAATGGATTACCTGGCTGAGATTTACCTGAACTACAAAACTATTCATTACGATGAAATGATAGGCGGCAAAGGCAAAAACCAAAAATCCATCCGCGAGGTGGATGCTGAATTGCTAAAGGATTACGCTGCCGAAGATGCCGACATTACTTTCCGGCTCAAACAAATTCTGGAAAAAGAATTGACAACCAATCAATTGGACACACTTTTTTACGAAATGGAGATGCCATTGGTGCGTGTACTAGCCACTATGGAACGCAACGGGGTGCGTATCGACAGTGAAGCATTGAAGCAAAGTTCAGTGGTGCTTACCGAAGAAATGAACCAGCTGGAAAAAGAAATACATGCACTGGCTGGATTCGAATTTAATGTTTCTTCGCCGGCACAGGTGGGGGAAGTAGTGTTCGACAAACTTCAACTCGACAGTAAGGCGAAGAAAACCAAAACCGGTCAGTATTCCACTTCCGAAGACATTCTTGAAAAATTACGCAGTAAGCATCCGATTATCGGTATGATACTCGACTACCGGGGATTAAAAAAGCTACTAAGCACCTATATTGATGCTCTGCCCAACCTGATTAATCCCGAAACAGGAAAAGTGCATACCTCATTTAATCAAACTGTTGCAGCCACAGGCCGACTGAGTTCCACCAATCCCAATATGCAAAACATCCCCATCCGTGATGCGCGGGGCAAGGAAATACGCAAAGCCTTTATCCCTGATGAAAACGAGCTGTTTTTGAGCGTTGACTACTCTCAGATTGAGCTTCGCATAATGGCTCATCTGAGCGAAGATCCAACTATGATCGGTGCTTTCCTGAGCGGACAGGATATTCACACGGCCACCGCAGCTAAAATCTACAAAGTGCCATTGGAAGAAGTGAATTCAGATATGCGGCGCAAAGCCAAAACAGCCAATTTTGGAATTATATACGGAATATCGACCTTCGGTCTGGCCGAGCGTCTCACGATTCCGCGTGGCGAAGCCAAACTCCTCATCGATGGCTATTTTGAAAGCTATCCCGGTGTGAAAG
Organism: Paludibacter sp.; assembly: GCA_024709185.1. Taxonomy (GTDB): domain Bacteria; phylum Bacteroidota; class Bacteroidia; order Bacteroidales; family Paludibacteraceae; genus Paludibacter. The sequence continues at coordinate 4,158 of JANJXE010000005.1, read as the reverse complement.
CGTATATGGACAAAGCCATTGCGCAGGCCAAAGAAAAAGGTTATGTGGAGACTATCTTTGGCCGTAAACGCTACCTGAACGATATCAATTCGCAAAACAGTGTAGTACGGGGTTATGCCGAACGAAATGCCATTAATGCTCCCATCCAGGGTTCGGCTGCCGATATTATAAAGGTTGCTATGATAAAGATTCAGCAACAACTCGAATCCAGGGTATTAAAAAGCAAGATGATGTTGCAGGTACACGATGAGTTGAACTTCTCTGTTCCGGCGTTGGAACTGGAAGAAGTAAAAGAGCTGGTGGTCGCTGAAATGGAGAAAGCTATCATTCTAAAGGTACCACTTATTGCCGAATGCGGAATTGGAACTAACTGGCTTGAAGCACATTAAGGCGTTTTTGCAATATTTAACACCGAATTAGCTAAAAATTTCATCAATATATATCCTATAGATATTGTAGGATTGAAAACTGTTTGTATATTTGCATCGGAATTTTAGCGTATGAAAATCAATACAAAAATACGGTACGGTCTACGAACCATGATTGCAATAGCCTGCTGTGAGGAACCACGGGGCATTTTGCAAAAAGAGATTTCGGAGAAACAGGATATTTCGAACAAGTACCTGGATGCTATCGTATCTTCGTTGAAGTCGAAAGGATTAATTACCAATTTCAAGGGTAAGGGCAGCGGCTACAAACTTACCCGGCCGGCAGAACAGATAACAATGTATGACATTTACACGGCTTTCGAGCCGATAGTTATTGTTGAATGCCTTGATAATCCTGAGTTTTGCGCACTTGAATGCTGTTGTGCTGCGAATAAATACTGGACAGAGATGAAACTCGATTTTGCCAATATGCTTCGCAGTAAAAACCTATCGGTCATAGCAGGAAAAGAGCGTCCCTGTATGGAAGCAGCCCTGGAAGGAAAACCAGCCTGCTGACAACCTAACAAATGCTGATTAGAATCAACTACCTATCTACCAGCAGAAAAAAACAACGGCAGATTCTGAAGCGACTGAATCAACCGTTTTTTTAGCAAACTTTACACTAGTATTATTATAGGATTTATGTGATAATAAGCAATTTAATCCTACTTATACTATAACATTTATATATTGAAATAAAAAAAATCAACACACAGTTCGTATGAAAACAAAACAACTCAGCACTTTGCTTCTCGCATCAGCATGTATATTGCTGAGCGCATCCCTATCGGCACAGGTTTTACAGTTTTTGCCAAAAAACTCATCCATCACCATCAATGGAACATCCAATCTCCACGACTGGAAAAGTTCAACCAGTCAGATTAAAGGTCAGTTGGTATTTGCCAACGACAACGAACTGAAATCACTGCATGTGGAGATCCCGGTAAAATCAATTAAAAGTGGTGAAAAACTGATGGATTCGAAAACGTATGAAACACTCAATGCAGACAAAAATCCGAACATTGTCTTTCGTATGACCGACGTGGTAAGCGCTCAGCGCACCGGAAACGATTTGAATCTGACTGTAAGTGGAAATTTAACTATTGCAGGACAGACTAAAAAAGTAACCCTGAAAGCCAAAGGTAAAACCAATGGTACAGGAGTTTACAATTTCAATGGCGACATTCAATTAAAAATGAGTGAATTCGGCATGAAACCTCCAACTGCCCTTTTGGGAACCATGAAAGTTGGCGATCAGGTTCGTCTTAATTTCGACGTAAGCCTGCAGGACAATCAACGCGCATCAGCAAATTAATTCTCAATACTATAAACAATTTCAACACACAACACAATGAAACGTACTTTATTTCTTTTGGCTGGAATGTTCCTGGCAACTTCATTTACTTTTGCTCAAATGCGGGCGTATGACCAACGGGGTGTCAATGTTTTTGAAGCTCCCAAGGCAGAAAACGAACAATTTGAAAAACTTAAGCTAAAAATCGGCGGTAGTTTTAATCAGTCGTTCCAGTCGCTTACACATAGCAATACAGCTGACGCTAAAATGGTATCAGGTGCTAATGTAAATCAACTGGTAAATATTGGCACCGGATTTAACACTGCAGTAGCCAATCTTAATCTTGACCTTCACCTGGCACAGGGAGTTTACATGAATATGGAACTGTACCTGTCGTCGCGTCACCACAATGAAACCTGGGTGAAAGGTGGTTACATCCGTTTTGATGAGCTTCCTTTCCTGAAATCATCCTTTGTCGACAAAATTATGGATTACACTACCATCAAGGTGGGTCATATGGAAATCAATTACGGTGATGCCCATTTCCGTCGTACCGACAATGGTAACGGAATGTACAATCCATTTATCGAGGGATATATCATGGATGCCTTCACTACAGAAATCGGCGCTGAAATTAATGTAGCGCATAACGGATTCCTGGGTATGGTATCGGTAACCAATGGTATGATCAATGGTCGTCCACTGGTACAACCTGAGTTTAAAGCTAACGATGTGGTTATTTCCGATGGTATTGCCGATCCTGCCTTTATTGGTAAACTCGGTTATGATAAACAACTGACGGATGATTTCCGTGCACGTATTACCGGTTCGATATATTATACCGGAGGTTCCAATTCCAACACCCTTTACGGTGGCGACCGTGCCGGTTCGCATTATTATGGTGTGATGGACAACGCACTAAGCACCTCAACGTTCACCTCGGGCCGTCTCAACCCTGGCTTTGGTGACAAAGTAACTGCAACCATGGGTAACCTGTTCCTGAAATACAAAGGTTTAGAATCATTTACTACTATTGAAGCAGCCAATGGTCGTGGTCGTACAGAAGCAACCGGAGAACGTGCAGCATCGCAAATTGCTACCGAATTGCTGTATCGTTTCGGAAAATGTGAAAATTTCTGGGTAGGTGCCCGTTACAATGTTGCTAATGCTCGTCTTGCCGGTTATACCGAAGATGTTACAGTAGATCGTATTGCAGTAAGTGCAGGTTGGTTTGTGACCAAAAACATCATGGCTAAAGCTGAATACGTAACACAATCGTATACCGGATTCAAATCGGATGATATCCGTAACGGTGGTGAATTCAGCGGACTGGCAGTTCAGGCTATTGTAGGTTTCTAATGAGGCCAATAAAGTTGACTATCTATTAATCAATATGTAACCAACAGGCAGCCGCCCGAAACACAGATTTCAGCGGCTGCTTTTTTTCATCCTTATCTATCTATGCGAGCAGTTTTTCTTCTAAAAATCATTCTGACACTCACCCTGAATTCAGTTGCTCAACAGCAATTTCGGTTGAAAATTCAGGATGGTAGTCAGATTAAGATTCATGGCAGCTCCAATGTTCATGAGTTTACGTTATCCCAAACTGCCACTGCCTTTCCTGAACGCCTGATTCAGGTAACGCATGGAAGTACATCCGGTAAAATTATGGTTAATAACGGTACAATCAGTATTCCTGTGCGCCAATTTACCACCCCCGTTAAACTAATTCAATTTGCTTTCTACAAGATGATGATGGCAGATCAACACCCGAACTTACTCATCCGGTTGAAGCAACTAGACGACCTTCAGCCCCATAAAGGTAAAATACGCAGTACAGCTCAGGTAGACGTAACAATTGCAGGTGTTACCCGAAGCTATACTATACCTGTGGAATCAAAAAAGGTGAACGAATCGGTAGAAATTACAGGAAATAAACGCATGTCGATCCGGGATTTCGGAATTATCCCACCCTCACCAATGATGGGAATGGTTCGGGTAAGTGAATGGGTGGATATACAAATGAATTTAAATTGCCGGCTTGAACAGCATACTGAGAGAAGCCTCGCCAGGCAATAAGTACCATTTTTTCATCTATCGTATCATGTATAAAAAAAGCCCCTTTCATTGGAAAGGAGCTTTCAAAGTCTTTAGTAACAACGCTGGAATTAAGCCAGCTTGTTAATATAATGAGCTAATTTTGATTTCAGATTAGCTGCTTTGTTCTTGTGGATAATATTGCGTTTTGCCAGTTTATCGAGCATAGCGCTTACTTTTGGATACAAACCGGCGGCTTCAGCTTTTTCGGTAGTAGCTCTCAGCTTACGTACAGCAGTACGGGCTGTTTTTGCGTAATAGCGGTTATGCAGTTTACGTTTTTCAGTCTGACGAATTCTTTTTACAGATGATTTATGATTTGCCATCTCAACTAAGTTT
>JANJXE010000001.1 GCA_024709185.1 Paludibacter sp. | reverse complement strand
AAGTTCGCTCATCATCCGTAACCGTACCTATACACTCTCGGTTTTTTTCTGGGCGTCGGTAGTAGCCTATTCGCGCATGTACCTGGGTGTTCATTATCCGTTTGATATCATGGGAGGTATAGTGCTGGGAATTCTTGTAGCCTGGTTGGTTTTTACTGTGATGGAATCCATTCGCAAACGACTGAAATCGGAAATTAAAACCAGGTTTGCAGATTAAGATAGTACAATTAAAAAAACTGCCCGGATAAAGAGGAAGGTTTTTTCGTCTCAGCACCAGGGTGCCGGAACACTGAAGTTTGTATTATCGTACTGTTATACCTTCCTTTCGCAGGTAGTCCTTGAGCTCAGGTATCCCGATTTCTTTGTAGTGAAAAATACTGGCTGCCAATGCTGCATCGGCTTTCCCTTTTTCAAAAACTTCCCTGAAATGTGCCATGGTTCCTGCTCCACCACTTGCAATAACAGGTACATTTACCGCTTCCGATATCCTTCGGGTGATGTCGATTCCAAATCCATTTTTGGTGCCGTCGTGATCCATGGAAGTGAGTAAAATCTCACCGGCTCCAAGTTCAACAGCCTTTTTGGCCCATTCCACTGTCTTAATGTCGGTAGCTACCCTTCCTCCGTTAAGGTACACATACCATTCGCCATCAATTTCCTTGGTATCGATTGCTAAAACAACACACTGACTTCCAAAACGGCTGGCCAACTCACGAATCAATTCGGGGCGTTTTACAGCTGCAGTGTTCACCGAAATCTTATCGGCGCCACAATTCAATAAAACCGACACATCCTCTTCACTCGAGATGCCACCGCCAACTGTGAAGGGAATGTTGATGTGTTTTGAAATGCGGGTCACCAGCTCCGAAAGTGTTTTGCGCTTTTCGTTGGTAGCCGTGATATCCAAAAACACAAGCTCATCGGCACCCATCTTTGCATACAAAGAACCGAGTTCTACGGGATCGCCCACATCACGGATGTTGACAAAGTTAATTCCCTTCACTGTTTTACCGTCTTTAATATCCAGACAGGGGATGATGCGTTTTGCGAGCATAATTTGATAGTTTGTAGGGCCGTACTGAACGGCTAAATTGGATTATTCAATAACAATATTTTCTTCGCTAATGGTTATATATTCAATCGTGTTCACCTTCGATTTGTCCATTGGGGCACTCACTTTCACGTAGTTAGAGCTAAAACCCATCATTTGTTCGTCATGACTGCGGCTCTCCCACAAAACAGGATAGGTAAGACCAATTTGAGAGTTGTAAAAGGAACGGGTTTTCTTCTCCGACAGTTGGTGCAAAATATCGCTGCGGCGTCGCCGTTCGCTGATCGAATTTTTCTGGTCTATCTCCAGCATTTTGGTATCTGCACGTTCCGAATACGTAAATACATGCAATTGAGAGATTTTGAGCGAATCAATGAAGTGGCACGATTCTTCGAAGAGTTCCGTGGTTTCGCCATGTACACCAACGATTACATCAACACCGATGAAGGCATGTGGCATCAACTCCTTAATCTTTGCTACCTTATGGGCAAACAATTCACGATTGTATTTACGTTTCATCAGTTTTAATACTTCGTTGGTGCCCGATTGAAGCGGAATGTGAAAATGCGGCATAATGCGGTTACTGGTGGCGACATACTCGATAATCTCGTCGCTCAGTAAGTTGGGCTCAATACTCGAAATGCGGAAACGAACCTGAGCATCAATCTGATCGAGCGCTTTTACAAGTTCAAAGAAGGTTTCGCCAGTGCTACGACCAAAATCACCAATATTGACTCCCGTCAATACAATTTCCCGGGCCCCGTCGCGGATGGCTTCTTCGGCCATCGCAACCGTTTCGGCAACTGATGCATTACGGCTTCGGCCACGGGCAAGCGGAATGGTACAATAGGTACAGAAATAATCGCAGCCATCCTGAACTTTCAGGAAATACCGGGTGCGATCGTCTTTGGAACAGGAGGGTTTAAATTCACGAACCCGTTTAACAGAGTTACGATGAACCTTTTCGGTGTTTTCGCTAATATTCCGAAGATAATCAAGAACCGAGAATTTTTCACTTGCACCTAATACTAAATCCACCCCTTCAAGTTTGGCAATTTCTTCGGGTTTCAGCTGGGCATAACATCCGGTAACCACCATTATAGCATTCGGATGCTGTCGGTTGAGGCGACTGATAGCCTGCCGGCTCTTGCGATCGGCTATGTCGGTAACCGAACAGGTGTTCACCACACATACGTCGGCTTGTTCCCCTGTTTTTGCTTTTACAAAGCCTTCCTCCTTCATTTTTTTACCTATTGCCGACGTTTCGGCAAAGTTGAGCTTGCAGCCCAGGGTGTGAAAGGCAACTTTTTTATTATTGAATACGAAATTATCTGTCATTGATAGTTAGTCACTTAATTAAAAGAACTCGAAGAGCTCTGTTTTGTTTTTACGAACCTTCGGAAGGGTCGCATTATAATCGGTTTCTTCGTCGCGAAAGCCGATAGCCATCATACATACCGAGCCCAGGTTTTTTTCTTCCAACCCAAGTAACTCATCGAGCGCGGCAGGGTTGTATCCTTCAATTGGCACCGAATCTATTTTCTCAACAGCTGCAGCTGTAAGTGCAAATCCCAGTGCAATATAGGCCTGGCGTGCAGCCCAGTTAAAATTGGCTTCGTCGGCCCGGTTCAGCGATTTATCAATCATCTGACGGTAAGCTGTTACTTTGGCCAACGGCAATGTGGGGCGCTGCGTAATAATACGTTCGACGTATTCATCCAGCATTTCGGTGGTGATTTTTTTATAGCATGCAAATACCAATACCTGCGACGATTTTGGGATTTGTGGCTGACCCTGAGCTGCTTTTTCAAATATCTGATCTTTTAAAGTCTGATCTTCAATAACTACTACCTTGAATGGTTGAAGTCCCAGCGAAGTGGGTGCCAGACGGATCGATTCGAGAATGGTTTCTACTTTATCGGGACTTAGTTTTTTCCCGTTCATCTGCTTGCTGGCGTAGCGTTTTGTTAAACTTTCAATGAAATGCATAGTTTTTTCTGATTGTAAATCAATAGAAACGCAAAATTACGCATTTTGTTTAATAAAATCCTGATTCTGTTGAAATCTTAGGATTTGATAATTTTTGTGCCGGATTTTTGTAGAACTTAGCACGAAATTAATTCAATTACTAATAGTTAAAAAAATTGATGTATGAAGACAAAGATTGATATTGCAGGATTGCTAATTGTCCTGCCAGTGTTTTATTCCTACCTTAAGTAATTCACCCTTATTGTTACTGAAACCCCGATGTTATGTCGGGGTTTTTTTGTACTTTTGCGCAAAAATTTAGCTACTGATATGTTTGAATCATTAAGTGAACGGCTCGAACGGTCGTTTAAAATATTAAAGGGAGAAGGTCAGATTACCGAAATTAACGTTGCTGAAACGCTCAAGGATGTGCGCAAAGCACTCCTGGATGCCGACGTTAATTATAAAATAGCCAAGAACTTCACCGATACAGTGAAGGAAAAAGCGCTTGGCCAGAATGTGTTGAATTCGCTGAAACCCTCACAGCTGATGGTGAAGATTGTTCACGATGAACTGGCAGGCCTGATGGGTGGTGAAAGCGTGGATATCAATTTGAAAGGAAATCCTTCTGTAATTCTGATGTCTGGTTTACAGGGTTCGGGTAAAACCACTTTTTCGGGCAAGCTTGCAAATATGCTGAAATCAAAGCGGGGCAAACGGCCATTGTTGGTAGCTTGTGACGTGTATCGTCCTGCCGCTATTGAGCAGCTGAAAGTGCTGGGCGAACAGCTTCAGATTCCTGTATATTCGGAACCCGATAGCAAGAGTCCCGTTAGCATTGCCGAAAATGCAATCAAATATGCCCGTCAACACCTTAATGATGTGGTGATTGTGGATACCGCAGGTCGTCTTGCCATCGATGAGATGATGATGACCGAGATTGCAGCAATTAAGAAAGCCATACAACCGCAGGAGATTTTGTTCGTTGTAGACTCGATGACCGGTCAGGATGCTGTAAATACAGCAAAAGAATTCAACGATCGCCTCGATTTCGACGGGGTCATTCTTACCAAACTCGATGGAGATACCCGTGGTGGTGCCGCCCTTTCGATACGGTCTGTAGTAAATAAACCTATTAAGTTTGTGGGTACCGGCGAAAAGATGGATGCGCTGGATGTGTTCTATCCCGAACGTATGGCCGACCGTATTCTCGGGATGGGTGATATTGTATCGCTGGTGGAACGTGCTCAGGAACAATACGATGAAGAAGAAGCCCGTCGACTGCAAAAGAAAATCGCAAAGAATCAGTTCGACTTCGACGATTTCCTCTCCCAGATTCAACAAATCAAAAAGATGGGGAACATCAAGGATCTGGCATCCATGATTCCCGGAATGGGAAAAGCCCTGAAAGATGTGGATATTGATGATAATGCTTTCAAAGGAATAGAAGCCATAATTCATTCGATGACACCAAAAGAACGGGCCAATCCGGGGGTGCTCAACGGAAGCCGGAAACAACGCATCGCCAGGGGAAGCGGAACCACAATTGTGGAAGTGAACCGCCTGCTGAAACAGTTTGAACAAACAAGTAAGATGATGAAAATGGCGACCATGAATCCGAATAAACTAAAGGCTATGCGCCGACGCTGATAAAGAAGTTTAACATCCGCTGTGGTACCGGCAAGGTTTCACGGCGGTTTTATTTATACCGATATGTATCAACTTATTGATGGAAAAGCAATTTCAGAACAGATTAAATCGGAAATTGCTGAAGAAGTAAAACAACTGGTGGCTAAAGGTGGTAAACAACCACACCTGGCTGTGATTATCGTAGGACACGACGGTGGAAGCGAAACGTATGTGGCTCATAAGGTTAAATCCTGCGAACAGGTGGGTTTTAAATCTACCCGCATTGCTTTTGAAAACGATGTGACTGAAGAAACCTTGCTGGCTAAAATTAAGGAAATGAACGAAGATGCCGATATTGATGGTTTCATAGTTCAGTTGCCGTTGCCCCGTCACATCAATGAACAAAAAATCATCGAAGCTATCGATTACCGAAAGGATGTGGATGGGTTTCATCCTGTGAATGTTGGTCGTATGTCAATCGGACTGCCCTGTTTTGTTTCCGCTACACCTTCTGGTATTATCGAATTGCTTCGTCGGTACAATATTCCAACTCAGGGAAAGAACTGCGTGGTAATTGGTCGTTCCAATATCGTGGGCAAACCTGTTGCTACACTTATGATGCAGAAAGGCTATCCCGGAGATGCAACTGTTACTGTTTGTCATAGCCGTACAGCCAACCTGAAAGAAATCTGCCTGAATGCCGATATTATAATTGCTGCCCTGGGTTCACCGGAGTTTCTAAAAGAAGATATGGTAAAGGAAGGGGCTGTGGTAATCGATGTGGGGACTACCCGTGTTAAGGATGAAACCACTAAATCGGGATTCAGGCTGAAAGGGGATGTCGACTTTGCCAATGTTGCACCCAAATGCTCGTATATCACTCCGGTTCCGGGCGGTGTGGGGCCAATGACCATCGTATCGCTGCTACAGAATACCCTGCTCGCCACCACCATTAATCATTAATCATTTACCATTAATAATTGTCCCTTGCATTACTTCCACGTTCCTCAACCAGCAACTCTCCTTCTTCCTGAGGAAGAATCGCTTCATGCTGTAAAAGTGCTACGTCTCCAACCTGGCGATGAAGTCATGCTACTTGATGGCAGGGGAGGAGTGTATCGTGCTGAAATTACACTTCCGCATCCAAAACGCTGTGGCTTCAGCATTCTTTCCGAAGAGCATCGTTCAACTGGTCGATCGTACCGGTTGCATGTAGCTATTGCTCCAACTAAGAATATAGAACGCCTGGAATGGTTTATCGAAAAGGCCGTAGAAATCGGAGTAGATGAAATAACACCGTTATTGTGTCAGTTTTCAGAGCGTAAACAGGTTAAAGATGACCGGCTCGAAAAGATTTTACTTTCAGCCTGCAAACAATCCATTCAGGCAGTTTTTCCAGTGCTGAATCCAATCACGGGTTTTGCGGAGATGGTAACCACTACTAAAGCAGCCTGTAATGCCATCGCTCATTGCTATCCACTGGATAAACAGGACTTTCGGACTTTATGTTCTGATTTCAGCGACATATTAGTGCTGATTGGTCCGGAAGGAGATTTTAGTCCCGAAGAAGTGGACATGGCTATTGCAAAAGGGTTCATTCCTGTTTCACTGGGCGAAAGCCGGTTGCGTACCGAAACTGCCGGTATTATGGTCTGTGCTATTTCTTCCTGCACGCATTAAAATTAAAATCCCGTTGAAACAGCTTATTCAACGGGATTTGATACACTAAAAATTTTTTTCGGATTGTTGAACCCGTGCAATTGCTTACGCTTTTGCTCTTTTTTCCATTAGTTCTTTAACCAATACCGGAATCTCAACCGGACGACGGGCTACCGGAACACCTACTGCCTCGAAAGCTGCAATCTTCTCAGCAGCAGTTCCGCTACCACTCGAAATGATCGCACCAGCATGCCCCATTCGTTTGCCCGGAGGTGCTGTTTGTCCGGCAATAAAGGCGACTACCGGTTTGGTAATATGCTCTTTAATGTACTGTGCAGCACGTTCTTCGGCATCACCACCGATTTCGCCAATTAATACGATGGCTTCAGTTTCAGGATCGTCTTCGAACATCTGAAGTAATTCCTGGTAGTACAATCCGGCAACCGGGTCGCCTCCAATACCCACACAGGTGCTTTGACCGATGCCATTTGTAGTGAGCTGGTTCACCATTTCATAGGTCAGCGTACCACTGCGGCTCATTAATCCTACATTTCCTTTCAGAAAGATGTTTCCCGGCAGAATACCTACCAGTGCTTCTCCCGGAGTGATTAAACCCGGACAGTTGGCACCAATCAGTTTAACACCTTTTTTCTTCAGATAGGCTGTTGCCTTTACCATATCGAGGGTAGGAACTCCTTCTGAAATACAAATCACCAGTTCCACACCTGCTTCGGCAGCTTCCATAATGGCATCGCCGGCAAGTGGTGCTGGTACAAAGATTATTGAAGTATTGGCATTGGTAGCTTTAACCGCATCCTCCACAGTGTTAAAAACAGGGATTCCATCCACCTGTTGACCGCCTTTTCCCGGAGAAACACCGGCTACAATATTGGTGCCGTATGCTTTCATTTTGGAAGTATGAAAACTTCCGTCGCGGCCGGTAATGCCCTGTACAACTAAGCGGGTTTTATTATTGACTAAAATACTCATTTTGTAGATTTTTTAATGATTAACAATTACTTACTGACAGGCTGCACACAAACGGATAGCTTCCTGAGCGGCTTCGCTCATCGTGTTCACTACCGGAAGATTGGCTTCTTTAATGATTTCTAATCCCTGACGGGCATTGGTTCCTGAAAGGCGCACTACAATAGGAATGTCGACATTTAATTGCTGAAGTGCTGTTACTAAACCACGGGCTACATCGTCGCAACGGGTAATTCCTCCAAAGATGTTAATCATTACCACTTTTACATTTTTGTCGGAAAGCAGCAGATTCATAGCGTCAATTACCTTTTGAGGGCTCGAACTACCCCCAATATCGAGGAAGTTGGCCGGTTGGCCTCCGAAGTACTTCACCAGATCCATAGTTGCCATAGCCAGTCCGGCTCCGTTTACCATACAGCCAATGGTGCCATCAAGGCGGATGTACGATAATCCTTTTTCTTTGGCTTCGAGTTCTTTTTTCTCGTCTTCGTCGGGCTCGTTTAACGCTTCAATAGCCGGTTGACGAAACAACGCATTGTCGTCGAAATTCATTTTTCCATCCAGCGCCAGCAATTGTCCGTCATCGGTTACCACCAGCGGATTGATTTCCACCAGCGATGCATCGGTATCAATAAAAATCTGATAGAGCTTTTGGAACATTCCAACAGCCTGTTTCACCAATGCGAAATCGTTAAAGAGTTTGAATGCAATTTTGCGCGCAAGAAAAGCGGTCATGCCCAAATCCGGGTCAATCACAAATTTGTGAATAGCATTGGGATTGTCCTTTGCTACTTCTTCAATTTCAACTCCTCCCTCACTACTGGCCATAAAAATAACCGATTTGGAGTTTCGGTCGATGGTGAGTCCGACATAATATTCTGAATTGAATTTAATGCCCTGAGCAACAAGTACTTTTTCTACGGTCAACCCTTTGATATCCATTCCCAGGATTTGCTCTCCGGCTGTACGGGCTTCTTCAACCGAGCGGGCCAGTTTAACGCCTCCCGCTTTACCGCGACCACCCACCAGTACCTGTGCTTTAACCACAACGGGCATTTCGAAGGATGATGCAGTTTCAACTACTTCCTCTACAGTATAGCACACTTTTTCCTTCGTGACAGGAATTGCATACCGCGAAAAAATTTCTTTTGCCTGATATTCGTGAATCTTCATGTGTAAGAATATTTATATTGTATAACTATTTGATATAACTACAAGAATTCAAAAGTAAAAAATAATTTCCGTATTTAGTGACAGAAACGGAATGTTTTTACAGAATTTATTTTTTCCGGTAATCGAGGCAGGTAATGTCAGCAGGATTTTTAGCCGTTTTGTACTTGAGCAAAAACTCCTTCTTCACTTCGCAACCTGTGCAATCGCCACACGGACCCGTGTTTTTCTTCCTGAGCGAACGAATAACCGAAAAAATAGTATAGGCCACTGCACCGAAAACGATGGCAATGACAATTATTTCCTGTAACATAATTAATTACTTTTATGTTCAGCAAAAAGGTATATTGTTGAAGGATATTTAGTTCCGGGCCACGAGAAGGACTACATTTTCGACATGATGAGTGTGCGGAAACATATCAACGGGTTGAACACGCAAAATGCGATACGCACTATCGAGCAGATTCAGATCGCGGGCCTGCGTAGCCGGATTACAACTGACATACACAATTCGCTTTGGTGCGGCAAAAAGGATAGTTTCGATAACATCATTGTGCATACCGGCACGGGGAGGATCGGTAATAATCACATCGGGCCGGCCATGCGTAAGTATGAATTCTTCGGAAAGAATATCTTTCATGTCGCCTGCGTAGAACAATGTATTGTCGATATTGTTCAGTTTCGAGTTGAGATGTGCATCTTCAATCGCTTCCGGAACATATTCAATACCAATTACCTGCCGGGATTGACGGGCCACAAAATTTGCAATCGTACCCGTACCGGTATATAAATCGTATACCAGTTCCTTTCCTGTAAGTCCGGCAAATTCGCGGGCGACCTTGTAAAGTGTATAAGCCTGTTCGGAGTTGGTTTGGTAAAAGCTTTTAGGGCCGATTTTAAATCGGAGCCCTTCCATCTCTTCCACGATTGCATCAGCACCTTTGTAGGTAATCACTTCCTGGTCGGTAATGGTGTCGTTGGCTTTCGAATTAATCACATACAATAATGCGGTAATCTGAGGAAAGGTATTGGCTAAATGATCCAGTAAAGCAATACGAAGTTCCACATTTTCTTCAAAAAAGACCATAATCAACATGAGCTCGCCGGTAGAAGTGGTTCGCACCATCATGGTACGCAGAAAACCTTCCTGCTTCCGTAAATCAAAATAACGCAATCCGTTTTCGTTGGCATAACGACGAATTTCGTTCCTGATCTGGTTGGAAATATCGTCCTGCAACCAGCATTTATGAATATCGAGCACTTTATCGAACATTCCGGGGATGTGAAATCCAACCCCGTTCATGATTCGATCTTCATCCGAATGCATTTCTTCCGTTGTCAGCCATTTTTTATTCGAAAAAGTGAATTCCAACTTATTGCGGTAGAACTCGGTTTTATCCGAACCCACAATGGGCTCAATGGCCGGCAATTCCACTTTCCCGATTCGGGTCAGATTATCGACCACCTGTTGTTGCTTGTAAGCCAGCTGGGCAGGATAAGGAAGCATTTGCCACTTACAGCCCCCGCAGGTGCCGAAATGTTCGCAAACGGGCTGTGTCCGTTGTGGCGAATAGCTGTGAAACCGTATAGCACGAGCCTCAAGGTACGCACTTTTCTTTTTGGTTACCTGTAAATCGACCACATCCCCGGGAATAACATGGGGTACGAACACAACTTTTTCATTGTAACGTGCCAGGGCCTTGCCTTCAGCAGCAATTCCGGTGATTGTAATCTGTTCGAGTATGGGATGAGGTTTTACGTTGCGTGCCATTTGTTTTTTAAGTTGAAATTAATATCCTGAAACCAGTAAATGTATATCATAAGTAGTATAAATACCACTGAATAAAAGAAGTAATTAGATAAATCGTGAGCTTCAAGATTTAGCGTGTAATCGCCGTTTTTGTAAAGGTGATGCAGAATATAAACAACTCTGACTGCATTCATTCCTATTAGAATAATCCATCCTAATGCTATGTAAATCAGTTTGTTGATCCAATGACTTCGAATAATTAGTATCAGGACTGCAAAAAGAGCCATCACACCAATGCCCAGACAGGGAGTGCCGAGAAAAACCCACACATTGCCCAGCCAGATGTAATTTCCATCGATGACAGCCCTAAAATTAAAAGCATGAAGGAGATTTTCTGAAAATGCTAAGATCAGAGCTGAGAGGGATTCTGCAACGAAAGTATCGGCTTGAATTAAATACTGGTCAATTAAAGTCATCAGTGAAGTGGAAACCAAAACAAGGAACAGCAGCGATCGAAGCGAAATCTGGAATCGTTCATTGAAGCGTTGGTTAGCTACTTCGAATTTCTTTGTCAATGATGTGTGTAGCTGTATCCGGTACACGATCGCCCACCAAACCAGGGTGAAACGAAACAGATAACTTACTGCCATAACCAGATTATCCATTCGTTCGTAAACAAGAATCAATCCGGCATTCCGTGCCACAGCAACAAGAAAAAGGATGATGCTGGCGGCTATAAAATATAGAACGGATTGCACGTTGCGGGTTGAAAATGGGATCAATATGGCGGCCATATAGACATAAAATTTCAGGGCCAGGTTATTTTGAATTGCAATCGCTTTTCCACCCTCCATTACAAGGGCATCAGAGGCCAGCTCATAAGATGAGGGATTTCCTGTCAGTGTTAAAAAAGCTGCACTTGCATTGCCCAACAGCGATGCATAGCTTTTCAGAATCACTTCGTAGAAAGGAACAGAATGAAACAACATCTTTCCGCCAACCAGTAGGGTTATCAGAAGTAAACTATATAGTATAGATTTTTTTAATGTCATTTATTCAGGATGCAGGTTTTCAAGCTTGCAAAGATAAATAAAAAACCATCACCATAAGCAGAAGTTTCAGGGTCTGATCTAAACAATATGGTGTGAAATATGTTCTACCATTGTGCAGTGTTAATTTTTTTACATAAATTTGTGCTCAATTCTACCTAATTTTGTACTTTTGTATTTCCGTTCAATAATTTTATCTGAATATTTAAACTACATATATCAATCTTTAATTTACAACGTTATGAAGAAATTTTTAAGTGTGTTATTAGTAGCAGGAGTGGTTGGACTGGTTTCAGCTCAGTCTTCAGCAAGCAATGCCACCCATGATGATGTGTCGAAGCTCTCAGTAGCGGTGAAAGCTGGTCTGAACTATGACTTCGTTATGCCAAAAGGTAATTTTGGAAGCAGTCTGGGTACTTTACTCCCGGGAATATCTCTGGATTATAATTTTAATCCAATTTTTGGAATGGGTGTTGATTTCAGTATGTTATCCTACAATCGTTCCATCGATCATGGAAAAACAAATGATCTCACTGTGTACAGTTCTGTAAACTTGTCGAACCTTTTCAGCCCTGTACGTACGTCGAATAAACTGAATTTCTATGGTAATCTTGGTGGTGGTTTGGGTTGGTATTCGTACAAAATGGACGATGGGAACACCAATAATGCTACATCTCCTTTGATGACCTACGGTTTGTTGGCAGAATACTCACTGAGCAGAAACCTTGCATTGGGTCTCGAAGGTCAGTATCGCTTCTACATGGATTTTGATGATAATGTAGGTGTTGCTCCTATCAATGGTTTGGGTGTTGATGGTGCAGTTGCTGCGGTTAGTCTTCGTTACAAATTTGGTGGTAAAAACACAAAACATACCCGCAACATGTGTATGTAAGATTATTATCCTTCACCAGCAAAACAAGTTGCTGAAGTTATGAAAGCCGAACACGACGCGCTTAAACAGCAAATTAATG
>JANJXE010000155.1 GCA_024709185.1 Paludibacter sp. | reverse complement strand
GTTTTTGTAAATAATGTGTTACATTTCGTTACTTCGTGATATTTATATATATACGTAAATGAAAAGAAAGAAACTCAAAAAGTCCGAACATCTGGTTGTCCGTATCACACCAGTTCAATTGAAAATGATTATTAGTCACTTGCAAAAGGAAGAAGGTGTTACAATATCTGATTTCATCCGCAGATCAATAAACAAAGAAATCTACAATCAACCATGAAAAGTAATACACTAAAAGGCGGCTGGGTAAACATTAACCTAAAACAAAATGAATTTGACAGCATTAGTGATGTGGGCTACAAACGTTATAATATTGTATTACCTGTAATCAAAGGCGCATATTTCACCGATAGTATGTGTTACAGATTTGGACTGCAATCGGAGAATGTGGGTGATGAAGAAACCTACATAACCACATATGTTTTCCCGTGTGAATACGACTTCAGCGAAATGCAACTTAGAGATTTTGACGGCATTGTGAAGGTTATGCAACTAGAAATTGAGGATAAAGCCTTAATTGTCGGTGGCAATGAAAATTTATATCGGATTATGCCCGAAAATGGTGGTTTAATTTCATATTTGGAAGCCGAATTTAAGTCTTATTTGTCGTAGTCAATTGTTCCTTTTCTGTAATTATTTATATGTCCTGAACCCCTGTGAATGCGATATTTACAGGGGTTTTTAATGTGTGACGGTTTGTCGTATTAAAGTTGTCCCATCAATGAAACTGACAGATAAATTAAATATTTAAAAATCTGATGGATACATCCGAATGCTGAAGATGGTACAGCCTAGTGTCGTAGCAACATATCCGACTATCAATTTTAACACTTAATCCGACCAACCCCAACAGGAGGAACAGTTTCATTATATGGAGAATCCAAGAAGTCCTGACATCAACTTTAACATTAAAATGGGATAAAGTTTAACGAAAAATAATTGATTAAATAACTATTATTCAGTAATTTAGTGGTCTATTTAACACTAAAAAATATGAACAAAAAACGCGAATTAAATCAGGAAGACATGGATATGGCAAAATACATTGTCGATATTTTATTTTATGACAAAATCAAGGTAATGAGTTGGGGGTTCCACATTCCGATGGTTATTCCTGATGGAATACGATTTTGTGTACAGGGCTTTGTACATACAGGTATGGTTGAAGTAATTTACAATCACGGCTGGGACTTATTTTTGGTTCGGCTACTTTCACCCAACTATGAATTAATCAAAGAAATCGACATGGTTTACTTCGACGACCTGCTGGACTTAATTGACGAGAAGGTAGAAAGTGGCAGGCAATCACAAGATATGGGTGTACTTGAAACTGTGAATTGGAATTGACTGGATACAATCCGATTTTAATTCAAAATGAGCGAATTATTCACAAAAATAGACTAACAACCATACTAACCCAAAAACAGGAGAATATGAACATACTTTACACAAGGGTTTCGACCATAGACCAGAAGACCGATAGACAGAGAGTGAATGAAAATGAATATGACTTGGTTATTGAAGACAAGTGTTCCGGTTCGATACCATTCTTTGACAGAAATGGAGGCAAAGAGGTGTTGACATACATCAATAATGACATAAGCATCAACTTGTTTGTATGGACAATCGACAGACTTGGCAGGGATTTGCGGGACATACTAAACACAATTCATTATTGTTCGGAGCGCAACATTCCGATAACCTTTATTAATCAGGGGTTAAAAACCATTGATGAAAATGGGAAAGAAAACCCGATTGCGAAACTAATCATTAGCATACTTGGAACGGTTGGTGAAATTGAACGTGTTCGGATTAAAGAAAATCAACGTGAAGGTGTGAGACTTGCAAAGCTAAAAGGCAATGTATATAACGGACGTAAGACTGGAACTAGAGAGGATGTTCTTAAATTTTTGGAAAAACCAAAAAACAAAAAGGCACTTGACTATATCAGGCGTGGGTATAAGTTATCAGAAGCCGCAAAGTTGGCTGGTGTGCATATCAATACGGTTACTAAAATCAAAAGGCTTGGTTTACAAACAGTTTAAGTTATGACAAAAGAAGACTTTTTATTAGCACTGGACAAGTGGGATATTAACGAACCCCGCTTTTGTGATGGTATAATGTATTATAAAGAAGATGACGACCTTTATGTTTTCAGTGCATTCACTCATGGTTGGTTGCCAGTACATTTAAACAAAGCGGATTTAATTAGGTTTGTCATTGGTGAGCTTAATATCAATGATATAGGGGTCTGATTAGGTAAGGGTGGGAGAAATTTCCACCCTTTCTTTTTTTGAAGATTGCGATCTTTTGTATTAAGTCCGAGTATCACTTTTAACAGATATTTCCTGCTTAGAGCAAGGGTCACTTGGCTGAAGTTAGAAAATTTTCTAGGTTCCAAAAAACTTCGGACATCAGTTTTAACATATACACCAACAGGAGAGAAGGGTTACCAGGCGTGGGACAGGACCCTTCCTGGATCATCAAAACTCTGACTATCAATTTTAACAAATGGGGATAACATCCAGAAGAAAAGAGGGATAAGCGATCTGGTAGATAAAACTTGTGACATCAATTTTAACATATTATTTTAACCAATGTACCCCGCCCCCCGTTATGACCTCCCGTCCTGCCAACCTCCGTTCCCTCGCTTATATGGGCATTTCCGAAGGTTTTAATAGGGGCTACAGTACCTTAAAAGAAATTTCTGGGCAAAAAATTGGCTAGGGGTAGATGGGAGCAAAATTCAATTAAAAATTTTTGGGAGAAAAATATAAAAAAGCACATTTATTTATTTGTTAATTACAATTCAATCGATTGTATTCAAATTTTTTTATTAAAATGGCAGGTCATCCACATATGATTCAGATTCATCAAAATTAGTTTTTGTGTAATTTGAACTTTTCAAATTTGAAACAAGGCATGCAAAGTGTTGCTCTATAAAACTTTGAATAATCAATTCAACAACCTCATTGTAACTTCTATGTTCAACTAGATCATATAAGATTGAACCTTTAAATAAAATTCCTCTCATATGTTTGATGTTGACAATATACTTCTTTAACCTCGTTGTTAAATC
>JANJXE010000429.1 GCA_024709185.1 Paludibacter sp. | reverse complement strand
ATCTTTTTCGACAGTTTTCATTGCCTCTTTAATCATTTCTTCTTCGTTTCCAATAACACCTTCATCACCTGCATGAGGATTGAGTCCCAATACGGCAATGCGAGGACGTACAATGGTGAAGTCCTGCTTCAGCGATCGGTTAAAGATGCGCAGAGTTTCGGTGATGCGCTCAGTCGAAAGTGATTTAGCAATATCTTTCACAGGAATATGTCCGGTTACGACAGCCACACGCATGACATCATTCACCAACAGCATCAGGGCTTTTTGTCCTTCTCCCAGGTGTTCCTCCAGGAACTCGGTATGACCCGGAAAATGGAAAGCATCCGACTGTATGTTCTTTTTGTTAATCGGTCCTGTAACTATTGCATCGATAATTCCTTTTTTCATATCGCTAACTAACTTTTGAAGAGCGGCCAGTGCTGCTTTGCCAGCTTCATCGGTAGAACGACCCAGATCAACTTTCAGATCATCTTCGGTGCAGTTGATGAGGTTAATTTTCCTGGGAAGGGCTTCTTCAATTGAGGTAATCAAGTTTAAATTTACACCCTGAATATCGAGTTGTTTGCGGTGGTAAGCAGCTGCTTTAGAGTATCCGTAAATTACCGGAATGAACTCTTCATAAACACGTGGTTCGGCGAATGTCTTCAATATCACCTCATAGGAGATGCTGTTCATATCGCCATGGGTAACTGCTATTACAGGTTTATTTGTAAGCATAAAGTTGATTATTTATTATTTATTGGTATCGGCTACTACTGAAACTTCTTGTAATGCATTGATTTCCTGGGGAAGGCGGGTGGTGTACACTATTGCTTCCATCTGCCGGATGTGGTTGCGTTTGTTTACTCCGGGCGCAAATACCAGCCCTTCTACGGTAATCACTTTCTTGTTAACTTCATCCACACGGGTATGGCTGTAGAAAGGCCCACCCATGGAGCCTCCATTATACATACGCCATAATCCTGCCAGTTCGGCACAGTAGGTATCGTTGATATTGATAGCCCGGAAAGCCGGCTGGTGGTGTTTTACCTCAGTACCCATGTACGAACCTTCAAATTCGCCGGGCACATTTGCTTTCAATACCGAATCGCGGGCAGCAATCAACCATTCGCGGGTTAGCATCTTTTTATCGGTGTAGGGATAGGAATAAATGATCAGATCCTTGCGGATGCGGGCATGATCGTTGGTAATCCAGTAAAAATCAGCTGCTTTTTGTGCTTTAGAGAGTTCGGTGGGAATGTCGATTTGAATGCCAAACTGTTTTTCAACTTCATTCATCGCTTTCTGATTGAGGTAATTCTTTCCCAATAAGATACCGCGCTCGCGTTCGCTATCCAAAAAATAATTCAGAATCCGCTCGCCATCGTTTTTGATAAGTTGCTCCATAACCGAGTCGTTGGCTGCCTGAACTTTCACCAACGATTGAGGTTGCGCCCAGGTATTTTTACCAAAAATGATTTTGGGTTGCTCAAACCGAGGATTGATTTCGACGATAAGGATATTCCGGGTAGGTTTGACCAAATCGCTAAACTGTGATTCGTTGAGTTGCGAAATGTCCATCATGGGTTCAGGCTGTGGGAGATTGGGCATACTTTGGTTGATCAGAGCCACAACTGATCTGCCCGATGGTGCTTTCCAGGCGATGTCATCCATGACAATTAGAATCTCGAAACGGGAACCTGTAGCCGAAGGTAATACGGGGCCACTGTTTACACATGAGCTCAGCAGAGCTGTCACAAAGACCAGGGGAAGAATTATTTTTTTAAGCATAATCTATTCGTTTAATCAATTATTTTTTAACTAAAAACTGAAGAATCCGCTGCATCAGCCGGTCGCGTTCTTCCATTTCGATTATGGTTTCGAACGGAAAACCCATCACTACGGAGCGACCTTTTTGTTGCGAAACCACAACCGATGCATGACTGCCACCATTATACCAACCAGCAATCCGCGCTTGTTCTCCCACAGGTTCTAAAATATCAGCCTCCTCAACAAAATAGCTTTCCTGATTGGGATAGATATGATAGTTGAATGTGGCCTGTAATTTTAATCCTGATGAAGCCGGGCTTTCGAGCCGCACCATCCCGAATTGTTTATCTTCGCTGGTAACCGGTCGTACGCCAAGTACTTCTTCAATAAAACGACGGCTTTCTTCGTCGGTGTTATACATATCGGAAGCAATGTAGGCTCCGCTGATAAAGAGATTGCCACCATTATTCAGATACGCTCTTATCCTGCGTTGCAAATCTAATGGAAAAGTTTGAAATGCCGGCTCTTTTTTTACATTTCCTAATAATGTTTGTTTTTGTTTGCCTGCAATGTAATCAACTGCACGGTAGCGTTCCAGTTGAACATCTCCTGTGGCAATAGCTTCTGAGCTGGAAGATACAAATGAATAGCCTGCCTGGCGTATCGATTGCCCGTGAAGGGAAGGATAGTCGAAGGTGTTGCCTTTGATGATTTTGTTTTCATAGGTGCGTTCACTTGCTCCGAATCCTGGATTGGTGTTGCTTCGATAAACCGAAGCTGTCGAGAATTCGTACTGTTTGCCAATAAAACTGATATCTTTCTGGTCTGGTACCCCGGCATCCTTGTCATTCAGGAATCCGGCTAAGGTTCCTAAATTAAAATGTTCTGGTCCACTGATACGATCGAATCCGTTAACTATCAATACATCTTCTTTATTGCTATGACTGCGGTAAACCGATAGGATTTCAGAAGGAAAGCTTTGTCCTCCGGCATTCACTGCCGTAACCCTGAAGCCATACATCGTACTTTGTTCAATATTTACTTCTATACTGTCTGCCAGTACCAAACGCCCATTATCGAAGCCGTTTTTTTCCTTTCGTGTATAGAGAATGTAATGGGTTGGTTGTGCAGTGGGTTCCAGCGTGTCGATAGTGGCTTTCCATTTAAGCTTCACTTTGTTACGACTGGTAAACTGACTACTGAAACGCCTGACTGGCAGTGGTTGTACAATGTACGACTGTTGGTGCGATGCTGCTAGGTACTTGAGCATCCCTTTGTAGATTGACCTGCTCACTGTAAAACGAAACCGTGGATCGAGTGCGTATTTCATATCTTCAAAATTCTGATGCGAAAGGAGCTCAAGCAACATGGTAGGAACTTCCGGAACGCGTGACTCGCTGTACGAACGATTCCAGATTCCTCTGCGGGTCCAGTCGCTTCGAAATTCTGAACGGATATCATTCACAATTTCTGTTTGAATTAAATCGACCAAATCACGACCGGCCCATCGGGAGATGCTATTGTTGTAGAGGGTGTCGCCCTTCGAATTATTAACCGTACAAATACCCAATGTGCCAACAATGGAATCGCCGGTTCGGATACCTGCATCGGTGTGAAAGGCAAACGCAAGATCGACCGGAACGCCCAATCCATAGCGCAGGTAATTCACCCAATGTCCGCGCGACTGAAAATCGTCGGAATAATGATCGGTGTTTTTGGTACGGCTATACACCGAATCGGGTACGCCAGCCCATTGCAGCCAGTAGCGGGCCCCTTCGGTGTATCGCGGATAGCCACTAATCGAAGGCACTGGTTCGTTGTCGCGGAATATCATTGGTTTTATGCCGGTAACCGACCCCATTCCTCCGCCGAACTTAACGGCATCGGCAGTGATAATATTGCCATCGTTAGCGCTGACATTGGAAAGCACTACTTTGCCATTTTTACGGCCTTTGGTAAAATGAAAATGACCCAAATACAGCCAGGTGCTCCCGTTTGCCTGCTGGTTGACCGTGAAACGGGTTATTCCTCCTGAATGATGCACAGTATAGTTAGCATCGGTAGTGCTGTTGGGCAGGCTACGGTACGAAATATAGACAGCATACATTCCATCAGTAGGGATGTCGGGTATCCATTCAATATGACTACTTTCGTTGCTGATTGTAGTTGTGAGGGTATGTGAGAAACTGCCGCTTAGAAATGGATTTTCAGGATAGGAATACCATTCTTTAAGATACGCAAAACCAGGAGTAGCTTTTTTCCAGCTATGCATATCATTGAATTCCTTGTATTTCGATGAATAGTTTTTGTCGTTATCTACGATCACTTCATAGGGGTTCATGTCGCGTTCGCGTGGTATATATACCTGTGCACCTGCATTTTCGAGCATCGGAGCTAAATAGGGCAGTACAAATGAACTGGTGAGCAGATCTTCCACCGTTTGAAATAAGGGAGGTCGTTGCCAGCCCCAGGTCGTATCATTTGCCAAATTGTGATATCCATGACTATTCCAAATGGCAATATTGCGGTTTTGTAAGCCTGCAGTAATCTCAACCTGACGATCGGGATGGGTTACAACGGGAACCGTTAATTGCGCAGCTTTATAAAACCGGTTGCTGTCGGGTTGCTGGAGCAGATAATTGGGAATCAACAATCGAATATCGCGCTGAAAAGCGCTGGCTACAATCCGATAGCCCGGATATCGTGAAGAAAGATGACGATGAAGCAGCGCATAAATCTGATGTACATTTTCAGGTCGAAATGGCATCTGACCAAAATCGGCATTTGCTGTTACAATTACAGTATTGGTGGCTTTGTCAGGAGTTATCTGAACTCTTCGAATCGTATCACAATATACATACTGGTGTGCGATTACAGTTATTGAATCGCCCAGTATTCTTTCCAGTGATGGTGTTCTCGTGCGTTGAGCCGCCAGTTCTGTTGTAAACTGAGTCAGCAAAATAACGAGTAGAGTGCTCCATCGAGCCTGATGGATAAATTTTGTAATGCTACTTTTCATTGTTTGTATTTGCATGGCTTTTGTCCTCCCCTCCGAATTCCAGATTACGTTCAGCCAGTTTCTTAAGTACTAAATCCCAGTCGGTGTTCCATGGATCTGTTTTGCGTCCGGGTGCAATGTCACTGTGTCGAACTACAAACTTTACCGGATAGCGTTTACAAAGCACTTCGGTCAGATTTATAAGGGCTTCATACTGTTTATCAGTAGGTTTATCAATCGTATCGTTCATCAGCTCGATACCAATCGACCTGCTGTTCAGATTGCTGCTTCCGTCGGGAAGTCGGCTTTTTCCGGCGTGATAGGCCACATGTTGTTCGGCAACCAGCTGGTAAATATTGCCAGTGCGATCGATCAGATAATGGGCGGCAACACCGTACCGACGAAACTGGGAAATAATTTTTTCCTTGTTGTATTTTCCATCTTCCCGGGGATTATAAGTAGAATGAATTACCACCACATCGATAGTGCGGGAAGTTGTTTTTCGATGCCCAAAATCCACCGGATTGAATACAATGTCAGTGGCTGTAACTTCCGAAATTCCGGAAATCCAAAGAAACAAATTGATTATTAAGAGAATACCCTTCATGCCCGTTTTAGAAAATCAATCCGTGAAAATACATCCACACGATATAACGGGCAAATTTACCTAAAAGCATTGAAATAGCAACAATCCAGCTTCGGCAACGGAAGTAGCCCGAAGCAACCGCAATCACATCACCAACTCCTGGTAAGAAAGAGAAAAAGGCAAACCAGTCGCCGTATTTGTGCAGGTATTGCGTGAACTTTTCGAGTTTCTCCCGTTTGACACGCAGGAATTTTTCTATCCATTCGAGTTTGCCCAGGCGCCCCAGATAATAACAACTCATTCCCCCTAACCAATTTCCCAGGGTAGCGACTGCAATCAATTTCCAGGGATCGAGGCCTCCAAACAACAGTCCTGAAAACACAACTTCGGAACTAAAAGGAACTACGGTAGCAGCCAGAAAGGAGGCTATAAATAAACCCAGATAGCCCAGTTCTGCTAAATCGCCCATGTGCTGAGAAGATTAAAATATTGAGTAAAAAGATAGGCGATATTAATCAAAATTAAAAAAATGAACAAGAGGGGAAAAAATTCTGATTTATGAAGTGTGAACGGATGCGCCAACAGAACAGCAACCAGAAATGCAATCAGAGGAAGAAAAAGATGAGCAAAAGGTTGATAAAACACACAAAACAGGGTGATAGCAACCAGCAAAACTACCAGAATGTAAATGTATTTACGGGTCTGCACTGAATCATCGAATATCTTTGTTAGAATTACACTGATTGCAATAAGCGAGATAATCCCTGTGACGCCTCCATAGATAAACAAGGTTAAAAATGAGGAAGGCATGAAAAAGGATGGATAAAGTAATTGCTCCAGAACAGGCGAAAGACCGGTGGCTATTCCATTAAACCAATACCAGGCATTGAAGAAAATCCAGGGTACTGCTAATCCTGATAAAGATGCCAGCCATACCCTCAGTGACATGCTTTTCAAAATGATGTACCCACTCCAGATAACCGGAAAAAGAACGATGTAAATTGGTTCGTTGAGCGATAGCAGAGAGAGAATAAAACTTGTCAGGAATGCATGTTCCACTGCTTTTCGATTGCGAAACATATTGAAAAAAAACTCTGTGGCAATGATAAATGCAGTAAGAAATAAATGTGGATACAAGTCGAAACGCAAGCCCGACCACACCGTGGTGAAGATAAGGAACAGCAACACCGGAAGAAAGCTTTTAATACGGATAATGGCAAAGCGTAAAACAAACCGACGAATCAGTATGGAGTTGAGGGTTGTGAGCACAACCAGTGCAGGTAAATGATAGAAAAGGGGCCACTGCATTTTGCCATATTCATCAGCCGACTCCTGAAACACAGGAAGTAATAGCAAATGAGCTGTCCAGACCGCCAGAAACAGTATGAGAATAAGAATGAGCGTGGGAATGCCCGGTTTGATGACGGCCTTAAGCGAGATTGCTTTCATACGGTAGTAAATGCTTTTTCAACGGTCGAATGTAACTTGCATGACAAAATTTCCATAATTGTGGATGTGAAGTAGTTACATACTTGTTTCATGTGAGAAACAATAAAAGGAAATGCGGATGGAATATCCGCATTTCCGAAGAATCTAAATTATTGGGTTACAAAACCACGTTTAACGAGCAGGGCTGATGGGTTGGGTTCTTTACCACGGAAGTTGAGGTAAAGCTGCATTGCTTCTTCCGAATCGCCTTTTTCCAGTACATTTGAACGGAAGGCTTTAGCCACTTCCTGGTTGTAGATATCACCCGTTTCAACAAAGGCCTGATATGCATCGGCATCGAGAACCTCGGCCCAGGTATAGCTGTAGTAACCAGCTGCATAACCACCTGCGAAGATGTGGTTGAAATTAGTACTGCGGTAACGAACGATGATTTCAGGAATCATACCCATAGCTTCCATCGATGCTTTTTCAAAAGCTTCAGCATTCAAGTCATCTGCATTCGTCAACATGTGGTAGTTCATATCCAATATTGCTGCCGAAAGGAGTTCGGTCATAACAAATCCCTGGTTGAAGGTGCCGGCTTTCTGAATTTTTTCAATAAGTGCATCGGGCATCACTTCACCGGTTTCGTAATGTTTAGCATAGGTTTTTATTACGGCTGGTTCGAAACACCAGTTTTCCATAATCTGTGAGGGAAGTTCCACAAAGTCGCGTACTACGTTAGTGGCTGAAATTCCGGGATAGGTGGTTTGCGAAAGTAATCCGTGCAAGCCGTGACCAAATTCGTGGAAAAGAGTCTCCACTTCGTCCATATTCATCAGCGAAGGTTTATCGGCTGTTGGTTTTGTGAAATTTCCTACATTTACAATCACAGGACGCTGGTTTTTGCCATCTTTGATAAACTGTTCGGTGTAGTTGTTCATCCAGGCACCTGCCCGTTTTCCGGGACGTGGGTAATAATCGGTAATCAGAACTCCAATAAGCGAACCATCGGCATTGGTCACTTCAAAAGCTTCCATATCGGCATGGTATTTCGGTGTGTCTTCCAGTTTTTTAAACTGAAGTCCCCAAAGTTTGCCTGCTAAATCGAATGCTCCCTGACGAACATTTTCCATTTTGAAATAGGGACGTAAAGCTTCTTCGTCAAGATCAAATTTTAACTTGCGCAGTTTTTCAGCATAGAACCACCAGTCCCAGGCTTCCAGTTTTTCGCCCTTTCCTTCTGCATCCATCAACCCCTGAAGCTCCGCACGTTCAATTTTTGCCTGATTCAAAGCAGGTTGCCAAACCGACTGCAGGAATTCCATCACCTTGGCCGAAGTTTTAGCCATAGTATTATCCAGGATGAAATCGGCAGGAGTTTCGTAACCCATCAGCTTGGCGCGCTGAATGCGTAACTGCATGATTTTTTTGATGATTTCATTGTTGTCGTTGGCATTTCCGTTGTTACCACGGTTGGCATATCCTAAAAGCAGTTCCTTGCGGAGCTCACGATTTTCGCCATACTGTAGCACAGGAATAAAGCTCGCCTTCGACGTGGTAAACAACCACTGACCTTCCTTCCCGGCTTCTTTTGCAGCGGCTGCTGCAGCCGATTTTACACTTTCGGGCAGACCGGCTAATTCTGCTTCATCGGTTACAAATTTCTGGAAGGCATTGTTGTCGTTCAATAAATTCTGACCAAAAGTCAACTGTGCCATACTCAGTTCCTTGTTGATTTCGCGGAGTTTGGCCTTGGCCTCTTCATCCAAATCAGCACCACTGCGTACAAAATTCTTGTAATATTTTTCCAGAACACGGGTTTGCTCCGGATTTAATCCCAGGCTCCCGCGATTGGTGTACAGCGTTTTCACCCGTTGGAAAATCTTGTCGTTGAGATAGAGATTATCACCATGTTCCGAAAGTAAAGGTGAAACTTCGTTGGCAATGGCCGATAGCTCATCGTTGGTTTCGGCCGAATAGAGGTTGAAAAATACCGAAGATACCCGGGTTAGCAAGTCGCCGCTGAATTCTAGTGCTTCGATCGTGTTGGCAAAGGTTGGCTCTTCGGTGCTGTTGGCTATGGCATCGTATTCAGCCTGTTGTTGTTTAATACCTTCTTTAAAGGCCGGAAGGTAATGCTCTGTTTTGATTTGTTCAAACGGAGGGATACCGTACTCGTTGGGAAACTCCGAATAGAAAGGATTCTTTTCGGCACAACTGATGAGCGTTGCGATGGTCATCATACTTACAATTAATTTCTTCATATGAATTAATGATACTAAATTAGACATGGCCACAAAGATACATTTTTTTTGAATAATTATCATACATGGCCCATTACAAGCCGTTTATCTTCTTCTAACTGCAGAATGAGCTGCTCCAGGGAGTCAAATTTCTTTTCATCCCGGATTTTATATAAAAAGCGAACCTGCACCAGCTGATGATAAATATCTTCCTGAAAATCAAAAATATGAACTTCGATGCTTAAGCGCTGGGTGTTGTCGATGGTAGGCCTTACCCCTATGTTCATCATTCCTTTAAAGGACTGATTTTTCCAAATGACTTCAACCGCATATACTCCCAATCCCGGAATTAGTTTTTCCAGAGGTTCGACCCGAAGGTTGGCAGTGGGAAAACCAATTTTCCGGCCTACCTGATAGCCGCTCACCACATAGCCCGAAAACTCGTAGGCATATCCCAGCAGGCTGTTTGCTGCATCAATCGAACCCGACTGGATAAGCCTGCGGATGGTTGAGGAGCTGATGTGATCCTGGTTGGGTGTACTGTAGCGACTGGCCTGGAGCACTTCAATGCCTGCTTCTTTTCCATATAGTACATATTCAGGAAATCCATCTTCGCGATTGTGGCCAAAACGGTGATCGTGACCAACGAGTAACAGCCTGACTTTTAAATCAGTTGCCAGTACCTGATGCATAAATTCGCCAGCCGAAAGCTGTGCCATGTCTGTAGTGAAGTTCAGCACTTCCACCCGATCGACACCTGTGGATTGTAGAAGTGCCATTTTTTCTTCGTGCGAAGTAAGTAGCTGAGGCTGAAATGCATTGTGCAATACCTTTCGGGGATGGGTAGCAAAAGTAACGATCAAGGTTTTTAAACCCCTGATCCCGGCGTTTTTTTTCAACTCTTCTATAAGAAAACGGTGACCGGCATGTACACCATCAAAAAAACCGACGGTTGCAGCATAGTATTCGTTCATTGTTCCGTAGTTTTTTAAAGTTGAAGCAAAAAATCAAGCGATGCTTCCGGCTCTACCAGTCGGGTTTGAAATCCCATGGCCGATGCCGTTTGAATATTTTTGAGTCCATCGTCGAGAAAAAGACATTCTTCTGCGTTAAGACCTTCCTCTTTTAACAGGTATTCGAAAATGGCCGGGTCGGGTTTCGTAAGACCTATCTGATACGAAAGATAGCAGCGATCGAATAAGTTTTCAATACTTGTTCCATGTGCACCAAAAGCGATGGCAGCGCTGCGTTCAATATGTACCGGATTCGTATTACTCAACATTAG
>JANJXE010000426.1 GCA_024709185.1 Paludibacter sp. | reverse complement strand
TTGCTCCTTCGTGTCAAATCCATAAAAATGGGAGTGACAATACGTGATGCCATCAATAGTATGGGTATGATAAAACAGGGTGATGTTGCTGTAATGCCCGATAAACAGGAGCAGCACCATCACTTTTAATATTTTATGCATTTTCATCGGTTTGATAGCAGTTGTTTTTTTTCTTAACAATACAGAAAGTGGATTGTTCAGTTAAAATAGATAAACCCTAAACTCATTAAGCCGATAAACAACCAAAGTAGTACACCTAAAACCAACGGTCGAATTCCGGTTGAGCGTAATGTGGCTCTGGATAATCCTGCCCCGATAAAAAACAAGGTGAGGGTAAGTAGTTTTTTGGAAATCAAAACAATGCCTGAGCTTGCAATTTCCGGTAAAGGAAAATAGGTGTTAATTACCATGGCTAAGATAAACAGAAAAATAAACCAGGGAACACTGATTTTTTTATCTTTTGACCTGAAATAAAGAATGGAAAAAAGCGAAAGGGGAATAATCCACAGGGCGCGGGTTAGTTTGACGGTTGTAGCAATTTTCAGCGCTTCCTCACCATAAGTAGCTCCGGCACCCACTACCGAACTGGTATCGTGAATTGCAATGGCTGCCCACAAACCGAACTGCTCCTGAGACAAGTTAAGCCAATGTCCCAGAACAGGGAAAATAAATAAGGCAATAGCATTCAGAACAAAAATGGTTGCTAGAGAAACCGACATTTCACTATCGCTGGCTTTGGCTATTGGACCCACTGCTGCAATGGCACTCCCTCCGCAAATGGCTGTTCCTGAAGCGATAAGATAGGTTGGGACTTTGTCGACACCGAGCCATTTTCCCACAATAATTCCGATAAATAAAACGCTGATTACAGTTACAAGCGTAAACAGCATCCCTTCGGAGCCGGCACGTAGCGAATCGATCAGGTTCATGCCGAAACCAAGACCCACAACTGCTATTTGTAGCAGGTATTTCGACGCTTTTTTGTTGAATGCAGGTTCTGGAATACCGATTGTTAATGCCACGACCAATCCCATAAACAAGGCCAAGGGTGCAGTGATGAAAGGAAAAAAGCAAAGTACGCCGGCTCCGCTATAGATTATCCACCTTACGTTTTTAGAAGTTTTGTTTATTTCTCCGACCATGAAGTTTTTTTTGAAGGTGCAAAGTTAATAAGTAAAAGTATATCAAACCAGTGTTTTTTATTTTTAAAATGTAATGTGTCTTCCTGTTTTATTCCGATGTTGTATATTTGCACTGTTTACTGCCTGATTACAGTTGTTGTAATGCATTGGTGGCAGGATTTAATCTTAAATGTCATATCCATTTAATTTCAGAATATGAAAGTTTCCATTGTAAACAATCTGAAGCAACAAAAGCTGCCGGCTATGTTGTTAATTCTCTTTCTTTCAGTAGTATCGACTGTTACCCGTGCTCAAACCGGAGACTATACATTGTTGCAGAATATTCCTTATTACGAAGAGGCAACTACGAAAAATTCAACCACAGCGGTTGAAAACTATATCAACGAAAGGTGCCGGCTTGATGTTTATTTTCCAGCCGATAAAAAGGGTTTTCCTACGGTTGTGTGGTTTCACGGTGGTGGTTTGTCAGGAGGCGAGAAAAGTATTCCGGAAGGATTGAAAAATAAAGGTGTTGCCGTTGTGGCAGTGAACTACAGGCTTACTCCAAAGGCGAAATCGCCTGAATACCTGCGTGATGCAGCTGCTGCGGTGGCTTGGGTGTTTGAAAATATCAACAATTACGGAGGCGATACATCGAAAGTTTTTATTTCGGGTCATTCGGCGGGTGGTTATCTGGCAGCAATGATTGGTCTGGATAAAAGCTGGCTCCGGGTGCACGACATCGATGCCAACCGTTTAGCGGGTATTATTCCTTTCAGCGGTCATGCAATTACGCATTTCAGTATCCGTGAAGAAAGGGGTATTCCGGGTCATCAGGCCATTGTTGATTCGCTGGCTCCTCTCTTTCATGTGCGCCCCGATGCTCCTCCATTGGTACTTATTACCGGCGACCGCGAACTGGAAATGCTGGGGCGGTACGAAGAAAATGCGTATTTCATGCGAATGATGAAGGTGGCCGGACATAAAAATACCCGATTGTACGAATTGCAGGGCTATGGCCACAATATGGTTGCTCCGGCAATTCCAATCTTATTAAAAATCATAAATCAGGACTAATTTGTGCTTTCACTCTAAACAATCGAAAGATGCGCAGACGCTGCAAAACCGCTACAAAGCGCAGCTGATGCAGCCGGAGTTGTTCGTTACGGGCGACTTCAATGGCTTCACGCATCCCTGGTGTGCAATTATCACCAACGACCGGCAGGAAATAATTCAAATGGCTCAGTGGGGCTTGCTTCCCGATTGGGCGAAAGATAAATCGCTGCAAACAAGTACCCTGAATGCAAAACTGGAGACCATCGGAGAAAAGCCATCGTTTAAAAATTACCAATCGCAACGTTGCCTTATTCCTGCCGATGGATTTTATGAATGGCAATGGCTTGATCCTACCGGAAAGAAGAAGCAAAAATACCTGGTGCGCTTGCCCGGCGATCCGCTGTTTTCCTTTGCCGGCCTCTGGAATCAATGGCGTGATGTAAACACCGGTGATGTCTTTCATACCTATACCATCCTCACCACCGAAGCCAATGCCCTGATGTCGGTGATCCATAATTCCAAAAAACGAATGCCTGTGATTCTGAATCCTGATGCAGAGAAAGCCTGGCTTAACAAGGGAGAGTTGCATCTTTTTAATGATGAACTGATTGCAGATGAGCTGAGGGAGCCGGGGCAGGCGACACAGTTGGAGCTGTTTTAATGTAGTTTATCGTGGGCTTACTTTAAAAAGATATTAGTATTATTCCTGTGTAAAAAAATCTGCCATTAATTCTGCTTGCTTCAACACCGTTTCTATTGCTTTGGCTTGCTTGTCAGGCGGATAACCCCATTTGATGAGGGTTCGTTTTACCAATACCATTAGTTTTGCACGTGCACTTTCACGTATTGTCCAGTCGATTGTTGCGTTTGCTTTTACCTTTTCTGTAATCTCCCGGGCAATATCTCTTAGTTGATCGTCGCCCAATACCAGTACAGCACTGTCGTTTACTTCCAATGCGTTGTAAAATGCTACTTCATCTTTGGTGAGTCCAAGTCGTTCGCCTTCTTTGTCGGCTGCTTTTATTTCTTTGGCTATGTTGATAAGTTCCTGAATTATTTCAGCTGTTGTGAGCAGGTTGTTTTGATAGCGTTTGATGGCGCCTTCCAGCATTTCCAGTAACTTCTTACTTTTTACCAGATTGGTTTTCGAGCGCATTTTTATTTCATCGTTGAGCAATTTCTTCAATAATTCCAACGCCAGATTTTGGTGTTTCATTCCTTTTACTTCCTGTAGGAATTCGTCCGAAAGTACTTCTAATCCCGATATCTCAGGCTTGTCGATGCCTGCTGCTTCAAAAATGTCCATCACCTTATCGGAACTCAATGCTTCATCAACAATCTGTTTAATGGCTGTTTCGATTTCAATATCCGATTTGCCTGTTCCGCCTGTCGTTCCTTCAAATTTTACCAACCTTGCTTTCACGGCCTGAAAGAATGCAACATCATCTTTGATGTTCATCGCTGCTTCATTGGGGATCGATAAGGCAAAGGCCTGACTCAACAATGTTACTTCTTTTACAAAACGATTTTTCCCATCTTCCAGACCCAGAATATGTTCTTCGGCTTGTAATATGATCGATAACTTTTCTTTTGCTTCAACCTGAAAGAATCGTTTGTAATTAAACTTAAAACTATTGGCATAGTAAGCATCGGGCTCTTCGGCAGCGATATCGAATTGTGTTTTTGCTTTTTCATTGAAAAACTGTTGTACGACTTCTAATTTTTCGTTCATCAATTCGATGGCTCTTTCAATGTCCAGGGTGGGTTGACCTTTTCCTCCGGCATTTGAATAAAAGGAAAGTGCTTTTTTCAGGTCGTTGGCTATACCCAGATAGTCAACCACCAATCCTCCCGGTTTGTCTTTGTACACACGATTCACCCGTGCAATGGCCTGCATAAGACTGTGTCCTTTCATGGGTTTATCAATGTACAAGGTGTTTAAACAGGGTGCATCAAATCCGGTGAGCCACATATCACAAACAATGACCAGTTTCAGATCATCATTTTCATCTTTCATTCTGTCGGAAAGTAGTTTGCGATCCGACTTAGTGGTTCGCATATGCGGTGGTATTACCAAGGCTGTTGGATCTTCTTTGTCGAATTCAATTTTGTCGGAAGAAGATGATGTCATTACTACCTTCAATACACCTTTGTTGAAATCGTTGTCATGCCATTCAGGGCGCAGGGAAATTATTTCTTTGTATAATTCGGCTGCAATTCTACGGCTCATTGCCACAATCATTGCCTTGCCTTCAAAGACTTGCTGTCGTTGCTCGAAGTGGTTTACAATGTCGTTGGCCAGGTTCCGTAACCTTCTGTTACTTCCAACTATCGATTCTAAGGTTGTCCATTTTGCTTTCGCCTTTTGTTGGTCGGTAACATCTATATCCTGCTCCAAACTTTCTTCAAACTCTTTAATCAATCGTTTGCCTTCTTCATCCAGATTTACCTTTGCCAAACGGCTTTCGTAATAAATAGGAACTGTTGCACCATCGGCTACAGCTTGCGAAATATCATATACATCCACATATTGACCGAAAACCTGTGGGGTATTTATGTCGGTTCCTTCAATAGGGGTTCCTGTAAACCCAATGTAAGTAGCATTTGGTAAGGCATCACGCATGTATTTTGCAAATCCATAGGCAATACGTTCGCCTATTTTCAGATTCGTTTCTTTGTCTTTTACCTCTCTGATGGATGCTTCGAAACCGTATTGTGTTCGGTGGGCTTCGTCGGCAATAACCACAATGTTCCGGCGGTCCGAGAGTTTGTCATACACTGATTTCTGATCTTCGGGTAAAAACTTCTGAATGGTAGCAAATACAATTCCTCCGCTTGCAACTTTCAGTAATTCTTTAAGATGTTCACGGTCTTTTGCCTGAATGGGTTCCTGCCTTAGTAATTGTTTAGAGTTGGCAAAGGTGTCGAAAAGCTGATCGTCCAAATCATTGCGATCGGTAATAACCAGGATGGTCGGATTTTGCATTTCGGGTGCGGTTATTAGCTTGCCCGAATAAAAAACCATGCTTAAACTTTTGCCCGAACCTTGTGTGTGCCACACCACACCACCACGTTTATCGCCATTAACTCCCGATGCAATAAGTGAAGATTGTACCGCTCTGTTCACGGCATAATACTGGTGGTAAGCAGCTAATTTTTTGACAGTTTCCAGTTGTGTGATACCTGTTTTTGTATCTTCTTTTTTGTTTTTCTCAAAAACAATAAAACTACGGATCAAATCCAATAGGGTAGTAGGGTTCAGCATTCCTTTAATCAGAATGTCCAATTGAGGTACAAAACGTGAAGCTTCTTTTTTTCCGTCTGCCGATTTCCAGTTCATATAGCGACTGAAACCTGCCGATAAACTACCGGCTTTACATTCGTGACCATCGGAGATAACACACACCGCATTATAGGTAAACAGACCCGGTATAGTGGCTTTATAAGTTTGGAGCTGGTCAAATGCTTTCCGGATAGTAGCATGTTCGTCGGTTGCATTTTTAAGCTCGATAATTACCAACGGAATACCGTTGATAAACAATAAAATATCCGGACGTTTGTTTTGGTTTTTCTCAACGATGGTATATTGATTAACACACAGAAACGCATTGTTCATCGTATTTTCAAAATCGACTAAGGCCACTTCGTAACTACGCTCAAAACCATTTTGTTGATAAGGGATTTTTACTTTTTCTACCAGTAACTGATGAAAAGTTTCGTTGTTGTGAAGCAATTCCGGCGAATAAATACGCATCACCTTTTGAATAGCTTGTTCCTGCGCATCGTATGGAATCTCAGGATTCAGAATAGCCACCGCTTTGCGTAACCGATCAATAAGAATAATTTGCTCAAAGTTTTCCCGTTCGGCTTGCTCTGCTCCAGGAGCTATAGCCAACCCATGCAAATACTCCCAACCAATAGATTGAAGTGTTTCTATGGCAAAAGTTTCTATTTTATCTTCGGTGATTGGTTTCATTAGTTATATTTTGATTAATTCATCCCAATTATTGTTCATATACAAAGCAATTCCTCGTCCGGAATTAAAATACGGATATATTCTTTGAAAACTAATAGCTGCATTAGAATATGAGTCACCTGGAATTGCGCCTATTCTAGCAAGATAAAGTAACACAATAGATGGAGAGCGAGACATTCCCTGATTACAATGTACTAAAATCTTTCGTTCACCGATATGTTTTTCAATAAAATCGATAGCAGCTTTCATTATCGGATGAGTATAGATTGGACTTAATTCTTTTTCCATATCTACCATATTCAAGAACAAATTCTGCCCTTTCTCCATGACCAAATAATACGGATGATTCGATGATAACGAACCTCTATAACCTACTGATCCTGCATGGCATGGATTTTTACAAGCATGTATTATTGCTAAATCCGAAGGTGGATTGAAGCTGCATTCTTGGTCGGTACCAATAAATATGTTTTTAAAAATTTCAATCATTATATTACACTTTTTAATGATTTATAATGAGTTGGATCTTTTTCAAGTAATGATATTAAGTCCGATGTTAAATCAGGTAATTTCATTATTAATTCATCATGTTTCGATATTTTTTCAAAGCTTGTAAAATGTGAGAAGTGATGTAAAACTTTTAATTCATTTGGCTCACCAATTAACTCTTTCACCCTATTATCTACTTCATCTGTTGATCCAGGTATTTTCAACAAAGTATATATTTCCAGAAAACGGCGAATGGCATTTGGCATTAATATTAGATTCTCATTGTCCTCATTACAACCAGATAGATAAAAATTATATATAATTGAAAATAAGTAAACATATTCAGATTTGAAACTCTTTATGCTTTTGGGCATACATGTTATTACTGAATTATCATTATCTATTTTTCTTATTAGATAAGAACTTAACATTGTATTCTGGTCATCTTTATCTTTCTTAGTCATTTGCCTTGCATCGCGA
Source organism: Paludibacter sp. (assembly GCA_024709185.1). Taxonomy (GTDB): domain Bacteria; phylum Bacteroidota; class Bacteroidia; order Bacteroidales; family Paludibacteraceae; genus Paludibacter. The sequence continues at coordinate 3,632 of JANJXE010000426.1, read as the reverse complement.
ATAAATGAATAAAAATCAAAATTATGAGTAGATATAAAAAGTTGACTAAAGCAGTGGCTTACTTTATCAGGGCTTTCGAGTATTAATCCCTTTCTAAAAAAGAAAGTATTAATCAGAGAACATATTTGAGCTGTATGGTTTGAATCTAAACTTGAGATTGGATCGTCAATAAATATTACTGTATTAATCAATTTCTTATCTTTGTGTAAACTTTCAAGCATTACAAGAAAATGTGAAAATGAAATTGCTGTTTTTTCACCTTCACTTAAATGTTTTGCAATTTTTTCTCCTCGTTTTAAAAAGAACTTTTCATTTTGTGATAACCCGATTTGTATATCATTTCTATTTAGAAATTTCTTAATGAAATTTTCTAACTCTTCACGACCCAAATCAACGCTTTTCAATTTGGATGTTAATTCAATATTCTTTTTTCTATAGAAACGTACTATACGATTACATTGTTCTAACTTTTTAAGTGAAATACTATATGACTTTTCTTTATGCTTAAATCGATTATCTATTAGAAATTCTGCAACATAGTGATTAATTATTTTACTTCTTGCATTTGTTTGAAATTTTTCAAAACTAAGCCTTAGTTCGTTGTGAGCATCTATTAGTTTCTGACATTCTTTCAGGACTTGATCTAAGTTCGACTGGGTTTTATTATCAAAGGGTTTTATTGATAAAGAATTGAATATATTACCTGCTTCTTTTTTATCAAGGCATTTCAATAGGTAATTAAGTTCATCTTTGTACTTTCTTGCAAACTCATTGTAGATTAACGTCTTTTTCTGATATTCTTCTTTAAAACTATCTGCAAAATCATTTGTGCTTTTGGGTAGATTGATTTGTTCAATCAAACTGAATTCAATTTTAATTTTTTCCTTGATTTCGTTAATCTTATTTTTAAGAATGGATTCTGCACTAGAAAAATATCTATTTAAATTTTCAAAACGATCTTCTTGAATATCATTTCCACAAAACAAACATTTTTTCGAGTTTATTTCTTTGTGAATTTTCAAACCACCTTGAACCCAATCATATTCAACTTTGCTGCTATAAAGTATTTCAATTAAATCAGATTTAGTTGGTTGTGAAATAATCAATTTCGTTACAGAATCATATAAATCATTCAGTTTTAGTGAGTATATGGGGCTGACCAACTCATCTTTGTCATTTTTTGCAATAGAAATTGTTGTTAACCTTTTTAGTTCATCTTTATCACCAATTTTATAATCTGCAAATTTTGAAGATTTAAAAGCATCTGTTTTTTTAAAATCTCCTTTGTTGAATTTAATTAAACTATTAAAGACCTTATTTTGAATATCTCGAGAGATGTCAGTAAACAATGTGTTTTCAAATTCATTATAAGTGTCAATTGCTGGTTGATATTTTTCTCTTACTCCTTTTGTAGTTTCATCTCCATCTATTGATAAAATTCTGCTTTCATTTCTTGCAATTTCAATAGATAAGTGCGCAACCTCACCAACCGCAAATGAAATCCCATTAATCTGATTGTCGGTTTCCCAATGTAAATTTTCTTTGATGTAATCTGAATTAAATACTTGAACATCTAATGGTATTGTTGAGATGTCATCTTGAGTATATTCATTTCCGTTTTTAAGTTTTATCTTAAATTTTATGTCTTTAAATTCAATAGGGATTGATTTATCTCGTATAAAAGAAAAGATTCTTGACAATGTAGTTTTGCCTGAATAGTTCCAACCGTACAAGATATTCTTCTCAGTGAATTCTTGTAAGATTGGGTTTGATGTCCAAGAGAAATTATTGAATACACCAAAATCTTTAATACTGACAAATCTTTTAATCATATCAATTCTTTTTTTGCATTTTTACCCTCACTTCACTACATAATAGCTTCGGATGAAGTGTATTATTGTGAATTTATATTGTTGTATTATATTATTTCTTGGGAATTTTCAAAGCCTTCTATCTTATTATCGATATACTGAATGAATTCGTCAATATCGATTAATGATTTCTGCAAATCAGTTATAAACGTATTAATTCTTGTAGCAAGCTTTTTCTTTGCTATAATTATCTGTTGAGATATTTTTGGTAAATCCTTTATTGATTGTTGGAATTCCTTAGTAGGATCAAGTGAATTGACAATGGCTTCATGTATATATTCTAGTTGTGTTCTTGATTCTTCTAATTCTGAAACAGTAAGATTTCCAATTTCTTCTGTCAGCAAAATCATATTTTTCATTGCATCAATTCCATCTAAAAATAAGCTATACCAATTTTGAATAGGCATCTCTAATGAGATAGAATAACGATTAATAATTTTTGCCGATTGACTTACAATTTGTTTACTCACATTATTGCCATAATGTGATTGATTTGCTAAATTTAATTCAGCTGTTTTGCCAGTAATTTCAAGAGTAAATTTAGATAACTCATCTGTTATCATATTAATATTTGAAGTTGATTCCTCAAATTTATTAGAAATTATATCCAGATAATCTAACCAACCTAATTCTTCATTTTCAATGTTTTTATCCTCAAATTCTTTCTGACTTACGACTTCTTCCTTTGAAATTTCAACAAGATGATGTGAGTTCCACTTTGAGATTACATCGTAGATATGCCTTCTGAAAATGCCTTCAAAATCATTAGAAGAAAAATCGAAGTAATATGCTCCTAATGACGATATATTCTGTTTGAATTTTTTAATCTTTGTGATTTGCTCAATGTCAATATCATTTAATGGTACTCCGTCCTGATTAAAATATATCATAATCCTAATATCATTTGGATTTGAATTAAACTTGTCATATGCGTTATTAAACTCTTCTTCTGTTCCTGAGCCATAGCTCGGCGTTGGTGTACCAAACCTACTCCACAATATACCTACAAATATATCATAATTGCCAATTTGCTCACTAATTACACTCTGAGGGTAATTGCCAAATGCAGGATGTGTATTGTTTTCCCATGTCAGCAATGAAATTGTTGATTTTAATTCTCTAACATATTGGTCATTGAATTCTGATATTATCTTCTTGACAATTTCTCTTTCATTAGCAACATCTCCCGGACTTGCTAAGAATAATCTATAATTAGTAATAACTTCTGGCATTTTTATAATTTCTGCTTTTCCACCCTTACTTCACCACTAATTAGCTTTGGAAGTAGCGAGTCGCGGGTTTGGGTTAGAGTGCGGATTTGGGTTTGATTAGATTTTATTTTTAAAAAATATGTTTTTACAGTTTCTTCAAATTTTTCTATCAATGGAATTGGATAATTGAAAATATCCAATTCCATTATATGACTTGGGTAAATGTGTGGTTGTGCACTTCCTTGTTGTTTGTCAAATATTACTTTCTGATTAATTTTCAAGAAGACATAGCTGAAAAATAAATAATGGGTTATTGTCTCGTCAATAAATGAGCAATCAGCTGCCCAAACTGGACAATTATAAAGTCTAACAAAACCAGCATTTGCTCCTGATGAACTAATTGTAATTACTGGTTCAGCTGTGTTCGAATTGTTGTGATAACAAGATGGTTCTAATCCACCAGCTACTACTGGGAAAATTCCATCTATTGCTTCAGATTTTGTAATATTCTTACCCCTTTTGGGCTTCACTAATTCACCAAATGAAGTTT
>JANJXE010000412.1 GCA_024709185.1 Paludibacter sp. | reverse complement strand
GTAAGTACTATTATTCCGATAATGGAAAGTAGTTTGTTGATGACAGTCAGCGATGAGATCAACTTTATTTTTTTTCCAGCCTGAAAATAAACAACAAACAGTGTGAAAACGGAACTGGAAATCAAAGGGAACAGTCCCATTGGAATCAGTAATTTTATAGACGTATCGCTGGTGAGGATATTCAACTGATTCAGTAGTAGCAGAATCACATAAATTGCCGTTGAGCTTAACAAAGTGAAGAAAAAAGCTGTGTTGAAATATGCTTTATTCATCTCATCAGATCGACCTTCGGAACATATTTTAAGAGTGGATGCATTTAATCCCAATCCTGCAACAATGGAGAAGATGGCCAGAAAAGTCTGAATAATTTTAATACGTCCAATATCATCGGGCGACAAAACTCCCGCAACGAATAACTGCGATGCAAAGGCAAATACCTGCGTTAGTAAATTCGCTGATAAAAGATGAAAAAAACCTTTCTGGCGAATTTGCTTCAAAAACAGGCGTATGTCTGAAGGTTTGAGAGTCATTTTCAATTGATTTACTAAAAAGGTCTATTGCACACGCTGGTTAAGTACCTGTTTATACCTTTCAACAATTGTTTTTCCAACCATTTCATACGAATATTTTGGATAGGCATCAGATCGGATTTTTTGAGTATCGTAGTCCTGGTAATGATCCAACATTGTATTCAAAGCGTCTTTCAACGCTTTTTCATCTTTTGGATTGATTAAAATACTATTGGATGAATCAAGCATCTCTGATATTCCGCCCACATTGGTACTAACCACCGGTTTACCACAGGCCAGACTTTCACTGATTACCACAGGTGCATTTTCATTGGTTGAAAAAAGCACGAAAAAATCGGTTTTAGTGAATTCGGCAGCAATTTCAATTGGAGTCAACTCGCCTGTAAAAAGGATCATTCCTTCAGGGAAATTCAATTCCCGGAAAAGATTCTTAATTTTCAGCTCATCCTTTCCGTTTCCGGCGATGGTAAACACAAAGTCGGTACGCCCCTTTGAAAGTTGTTTAACGGCACGTAACATTCCTGTTAAATTTTTAGGTTCATCATCAAAACAGGAAATATGTAATATCTTCTTTTTATCCTCTTGCTTCTTTACAGGTACAGATTCATTAAAAAAGAAATCATCTACCACATTATTAATGATTTTATAATTAGGGTTTTGAAGACCGTGCATCAACATTGCCTCCTCAAGTTTTCGGGATACCGGCATTATAAGCGCTGCCTCTCTTACGAGCATCCGTGTTAACCACTTTCGGAGGATGCCATGGTACGAATTTCGGGAAGGCAGGTAGCGTGACCAATGTTCGGTAACAATATAGGGTATCTTGTAGTATAATTTCAGGTACAATGCGGGTAGTGCAGTACGGGTCAGAATATTGACATGCGTCAGTGATGGTTTCCCTTCATGTTTTAAAACCCATTTGATTGCCTGCAAATACGCAAATAAAAACCGGAAAGGCTTCAATACTCTGCTGAAAAGTGTTTTTCCTCCGGGATAATAAACCAGGATTTCTTTTACCTGATGATAGTTTTGAATGATGATTTCATTTTTTTGAATTGAAGGATCGGCATGTACATATACTACAGTTACTTTACAGTAGCGGCTTACCGCATCAGCATGTTTACGAACAAAAAGCCCCGACATAGCATCGTCGCGATTCGGATACCAGGCCGACAAGAATAAACTATGGAGTTGTGTAGCAGTTGACATACTTCGATTAAATTTTACCTACCAGAAAAGAAGGTCTAAGCTGTTTTACAATATGATAGATTTCTGGTTGTGCTCCAAAGCCTGCATAAAACCGGGCTACACCATCCACCATCGATCCTTCAAAATCAAATACCAACCCTGAACCAGCATGTTTTTTGAGTAGTTCATCGACCAGCTGAAACATGGCTGAACTTAGTTTTCCTTCGGTAGTCGACACTGGAAAAAGATAACTAATCCGGTTTTTAAACCGACCGTAAACTAATCCGGAAACAACAGTTCCATTCTCACTAACCAATGCGTAGCAATGCAGGTATCCCTTTTCAGCACCCGTGCGAATTAGTTTTTCAATCAGATCCATACTAACCGTCGTATCCGGATGCTCCACGCTTCGGTAAACCTTTATGAAAACATCTATTTCAAGAAGTGTAAAATTGTAATGTTGCTTTGTGGCTTTGCGTATATTACGCAAGGTATTTGTCGAAAATGCTGCCCTCAGTTCTTCATACGATGATTGTAAAGGCAGAATTAAATTAGTCATGGAAACAGCATCAACGCAGGAATTAGCATAGTTTAAGTTGATTTCGTAGCTGTAGGAAGGCAATTTATTCAAAAATGCCTGTACCATCGATTCTGAGATTGTACCTCGTCCAAATAAACCTAATTGCTGAGCCAAAAAGGGCTGTACGATGTAGGGAATCTTATATTTTCGCTTAACAGGCACGGGGAAAAGGTATTCATAGTCGTTGGCTATGATTGCTTCCCAACCCGGGCTTACACAGTCGAGGTACCACGAACAGGCATACAACATTCCATTGTCGGCATTCAGAATCGATTGATCCCACTTATTCTTATCAATGGAAGCGTGTGCTAAATATTCAATCTGCATGAAGTCTGTCGTATTACTTCAACAAAAGTACATTATTTGATTTTAATTTCATAATTACAGGAATTATTTTTTCGTTTAAAAAAAAGGATGTAATTTTGAGCTCAGATTTATAAAATAAGGCAAGCTTAAGGATTATGGCAAAAGAAGTAGCTCCATCAACGGGTTCTTTGTACAATGCTTTGTGCCAGGGAACGCAAATTAAAGGAAATATCGAGGCCGATCGTGATTTTCGTATCGACGGTGAAGTAGAGGGAAACATTACATGCAGTGGTAAAGTCGTTGTGAGTCAAACTGGTAGTGTCAAAGGAAAAATTGCCTGTGCAAATGCTGAAATTGGCGGTCGGGTCGTGGGCGATATTCTGGTAAGTGAATTACTGACCTTACGGAGCACTGCCAATATCGAAGGTGATGTGAAGACAAAAAGCCTGGTGGTAGAACCTGCTGCTATCTTCAATGGAACCTGCAGCATGAAACAGGCGATTGAAGGTGCAAATTTAACTGAGCGTTGAAAAACTTCAACGCTTATTTTTTATATATGATAATCAATATGAACTACAAAGCCATAGTTGTACGTGAACTGCCCGATGGCACTTTCACACATTCCATTGAGTTTCCCGAACTTGAATCTTTTTTACCTGCAGGTGATGTGCTAATTCGGGTTCAGTACTCTTCCCTTAATTATAAGGATGCGCTTTCTTTTAACGGAAATAAGGGTGTAACCAAAAAGTATCCTCATACACCCGGTATCGATGCAGCCGGGATTGTTGAAGAATCATCCTCTTTGTTGTTTACTAAAGGACAGGAAGTGATTGTGACTGGTTTCGATCTGGGAATGAATACTCCGGGTGGTATGGGTGAATTCATCCGTGTTCCGGCCGAATGGGTGGTTCCACTTCCGGAAGGACTCTCTTTACATGAAGCCATGATCATAGGTACTGCTGGTTTTACTGCTGCTATATCGGTTAAAAAACTGGCAGCTCAGTGCGATATTTCATCAGGACCGGTGGTGGTGTCGGGCGCAACAGGTGGTGTGGGCTCAATGACGGTTGCAATGCTTGCAAAACTGGGCTACGAAGTGCATGCAATTTCGGGTAAGGAAACCGAACACGATTTTCTGAAATCACTTGGTGCATCGGTTATATATTCCCGTGACGAATTTCAACAGATTCAGGCTAAACCCTTACTGCCGTCCCGTTTTGCAGGTGCTATTGATACGGTGGGTGGTGAGATATTGGTGAATTTGATAAAATCAGTTAAACAGGAAGGCGTAGTAACTACCTGCGGAAGTGTGTCTTCGATTGCACTCAATCTTACTGTTTTCCCTTTTATTTTGAGGGCGGTTAGTCTTCTGGGGATTTCAGCGCAAAATTATCCTGCAGAACAACGTCCATCACTATGGAAATTGCTTGCAACCGATTTTAAGCCTGAAAACTTATTAAAAATGTATAGCGAGATCCAGCTCGAACAAGTACCGATTGCTGTTGAACAGATACTAAAAGGACAGTTAAAAGGACGTACAGTAATAACTGTTTCATGATAAGTTTCTTCCACTTGCGTTTAATATTCCAGAAAAAAAGTGCATTTTTGCATTTTGTTTCTATTTGTTAGTTAAACTACATTTTATATTTCATTCTGATGGCATTAGCAAACGAGAATTATCTTAAAACTCCCGAAATCTATTGTTTCGACGATATAGATAAGCGCGTAAATGCCTACAAAGTACTTCATCCTACAGCAAAAATCATTCGATTGGGAGTTGGAGACGTTTCCCTTCCCTTGCCGGGTGAAGTGGTTAAGGCGCTTCACTATGCAGTCGATGAAATGGCTTCAGCCGAAACATTCCGGGGATATAGTCCTCCACAGGGTTATGACTTTTTGATTGAAAAAATAGTCAAGGAGTATCGCTCGAGAAGCATTCTTATTAATAAAGAATCGGTATTTGTAAATGATGGTGCAAAATCGGATATTGGCAATATCGGTCATGTACTTGGACGTGATAATATTATAGCTATTGCCGACCCGGTTTATCCGGTTTACGAGAACGCAACTATCATGAGTGGACGGGCAGGAATCATGCTTGACGACCAGAAGTGGAGTAATATTGTGTATCTGAAATGCAATGAGGAAACAGGTTTTAAACCTGAATTGCCAGAAGAAAGGGTCGATATTATCTACCTTTGCAGTCCGAATAACCCTACCGGAACAGCTTTGACAAAAACTGAACTCAAGCAGTGGGTGGATTACGCCCTGGATAACAATGCTATACTCATTTTTGATGCTGCTTATCAGGCTTATGTCTCGCGTCAGGATGTGCCACAAAGTATTTATGAAATTAAAGGTGCCCGTAAAGTGGCTGTTGAGATTCAAAGCTTTTCCAAAAGTCATGGTTTTACTGGCTTACGGTGTGGTTACTCCATTTTTCCGGAAGAACTAATCGTTTATTCGCACGAAGGGGAAGCGGTCCCACTCAACAAGCTTTGGGGACGTCGCAACGCGAACTACACCAATGGTGTGTCGTATATCGTCCAAAAAGCTGCTGAGGCTACCTTTTCACGAAAAGGAAAAGCTGAAATGTCGGCTATGATCGAATATTACAAACGCAACGCGGCGCTTATTCGTAAGCAACTGATGCTCGAAGGACTTAAGGTCTATGGTGGCGTCGATTCACCTTATGTGTGGTTTAAAACCCCGGGTGGAATTCCTTCCTGGAAGTTTTTTCATACTTTATTGTATGATTTCCAGATAATTGCAACTCCCGGAATCATTTTTGGTCAGGCAGGTGAAGGATATATGCGATTTACAGGCTTTAGTAGCTTTGAAGATACAGTTACTGCGTTAGAACGAATTAAAAATCAATTTTAAAGTAATCATCTCTTAACAGAATTTAGTATGTGTGGAATAGTAGGATATATTGGTCACAGAGAAGCTTATCCGATTCTTATCAAGGGTTTACAACGCCTCGAATACCGGGGTTACGATAGTGCAGGTATTGCACTCATCAATGATGGTAATCTGAATGTTTACAAAGCAAAAGGGAAAGTGGCCGATTTGGTGGCTTTTGCAAGTGAAAAAAATATTACAGGATCTGTTGGTATAGCTCATACCCGCTGGGCTACCCACGGTGAGCCTAATACTGTGAATGCTCACCCGCATTATTCTCAATCGGAAGAGCTTGCCATTATTCATAATGGAATAATCGAAAATTATGCAGTGCTCAAACAAGGCCTGATGGAAAATGGATATACATTTCAAAGTCAGACTGATACTGAGGTACTTATTCAATTGATTGAATTTGTAAAGAAATCAAACGATGTAGATTTAACAACTGCTGTACAATTGGCCTTGAATCAGGTGGTGGGAGCCTATGCCATTGCTGTGTTGGAAAAATCGCAACCCGATACCATCGTTGCTGCCCGTAAAGGATCACCTTTGGTAGTTGGTTTGGGTGAAAATGAGTTTTTCCTGGCTTCGGATGCTACACCTATCGTTGAATATACTAACGAAGTAGTATATATTGGTGAAGAGGAAATTGTTACGCTTCGTCGTGGTGAGGAATTGAAAATCAGAACAATAGGAAATGTTCAAAAAACACCTGAAATAAAGAAGCTGGAGTTTACACTTAGTCAACTTGAAAAAGGGGGGTATCCTCATTTCATGATAAAAGAGATCTTTGAACAACCTCATACACTGGCTGATTCAATGCGGGGCAGGGTAAATGTAGATGAAAATAATGTGACGCTATCAGGATTTATTGATAATAAGGATAAATTTCTGAATGCTGGTCGGATTATTATTACTGCATGTGGAACTTCCTGGCATGCGGGTTTGATAGGTATGTATGTTATTGAAGAATATGCCCGTATACCGGTTGAAGTAGAGTATTCCTCTGAATTCAGGTACCGAAAACCGGTTATCTTCCCCAACGATATTGTTATTGCCATTTCTCAGTCGGGCGAAACAGCCGATACGCTGGCCGCCGTTGAACTGGCTCGTTCGCAGGGGGCCTTTATCTTCGGAATTTGCAATGTGGTGGGTTCATCTATTCCACGCAATTCACACTCAGGTGCTTATACCCACGTAGGACCAGAAATCGGAGTTGCATCCACCAAAGCTTTTACAGCCCAGGTAACCGTACTTACAATGCTTGCACTCATGATTGGTCGCGAAAAGGGGACATTGCCTGAAGATAAATACCTTACCATAGTAAGAGAACTTGGTCGTATTCCGGATAAAATGAAAACGTTGCTCAATCAGAACGAACGCATCGCTCAATTTGCAAAGACCTTTACTTACGCTCAGAATTTCATTTACCTCGGACGTGGGTATAACTTCCCTGTTGCACTGGAAGGTGCTTTAAAGCTTAAAGAGATTTCTTACATTCATGCTGAAGGATATCCCGCAGCTGAAATGAAACATGGTCCGATTGCACTTATAAGTCAGGAAATGCCAGTGGTGGCAATTGCACCCAACACAGGAATGTACGAAAAAGTTGTAAGTAATATTCAGGAAATCAAGGCTCGCAAAGGAAAAATCATTGCTGTAGTTACCGAGGGTGACGAGGTGGTGAAAAACCTGGCTGATTATTGCATTGAGATTCCTGATACAGAAGAATGTCTGGTTCCTTTATTAGCCACAATTCCCTTACAATTAATGGCTTATCACATTGCTGTTGTAAAAGGCTGTGATGTCGATCAGCCCCGTAACCTGGCCAAATCGGTTACTGTTGAATAAGTTAATCATTAAAATATTGTAGAAAAATGTGCGGAATCGCAATGGTAAGGTTGTTAAAACCTTTAGATTTCTATCATCAGAAATACGGAAGCTGGCAATATGGTTTGCAGAAAATGTATCTTCTGATGGAAAAACAACATAACAGGGGCCAGGAGGGTGCTGGTATTGCAGGAGTAAAACTCGATATGCCTCCCGGCGAAGAATACATCTGGCGCGATAGAATTGAAGGAAAGAATGCAATCCAGGAAATATTTGCCAGTGTAAATGCTTCGGTAAGTAAATTAAAAATAGAAGAGTATAACGATACAACAAAAATTAAATCACGTGTGCCTTATGCAGCAGAGCTCTATATGGGACATTTGCGATATAGCACCACAAATCATAAAGAAGGCATAACCCATATCCATCCTTTCTTACGCCGACACAACTGGAAAAACCGTACCCTTGTACTTGCGGGAAATTTCAATCTTACCAATGTGGATGAATTGTTCGAATACCTGACTCTGAAAGGTCAACATCCACGTGATACCAGCGATACGTTCCTGATGCTGGAACAATTGGGTTTTAAACTCGATATGGAAGTGCAGAAGGAGTATGATCTAATCAAACAGCGTTATTCGAATGATGTAGTTATTACGCAAAAGATTGAAAATCAACTGGATATAGCTTCGGTGATACGTAAATCTGAACATTTGTGGGATGGTGGTTATGTAATCACCGGGATGTTGGGACATGGCGATGCGTTTGCATTTCGTGATCCCAAAGGTATTCGTCCAGCCTTTTATTATAAAGACGATGAAATTGTAGTGATAGCTTCCGAACGTCCCGTCATTCAGACATCTTTAAATGTTACTGAAAATCAGGTATATGAACTGTTACCGGGCCAAGCTATTATTATTAAAAAAAATGGTGAAGTTTTATTCGAAACCATTCGTGAAGCCGATACTGAATTGAAGCAATGTTCATTTGAACGCATTTATTTCTCCCGGGGAAGTGATTTTGATATCTACAACGAACGGAAAAAACTGGGTGAATCGCTTGCCGACGATATTTTAAAAGCTGTTGATAATGAAGTGTGTAATACCGTTTTTTCGTTTATACCAAATACTGCAGAGGTAGCCTTTTACGGAATGATAGATGGTATTAAGAAAAAAGTAACTCAACCCCTGCGTACCGAAAAAGTACTGATCAAAGATATTAAGCTCCGTACTTTTATTTCTCAAAATAAGGAACGTGATGACCTGGCTACACACGTATATGATATCACGTACGGTTCTACCCGTCGTGGAAGGGTCGATAATCTGGTGGCAATCGACGATTCCATAGTTCGTGGTACTACCTTAAAACAAAGTTTGTTAAAAATCATGAATCGTCTGGAGCCGAAAAAAATTGTTATAGTATCTTCGTCCCCCCAAGTGCGTTATCCCGATTATTACGGCATCGATATGTCGAAAATGTCGGAATTTTGTGCCTTCAGGGCTGCAATACAATTGTTGAAAGACAGGGGAAT
>JANJXE010000387.1 GCA_024709185.1 Paludibacter sp. | reverse complement strand
CCACTCCTACGTCAGACGTTATCAGCACTTCTTCGAGCTTATCAAGTACTTCATCGTCGACTTTCGATTTACCAGCTACCGCGCGTGTAATTTTAGAAAAAACACTTTCACGCGTTTTTGACAAACCCTGGTCGAGCGTTTCTTTTTTTTCCTTACTGAAAAAGTTAAATATACCCATTGAACGTTTTATTTACCGTAAACTATACGATTACAAAAGTAAAAAAAATAATTGAATGAAGCGCAAAAAAAATCCTCCCACGGTTAAATGAGAGGATTCTTCCATATTTTAATCAGAATGACCTTACTTAGCGAAAAAATCTTTCACCTTGTCATTGTGCACAATCTCTTCCTGGAAGATGTAAGCTCCGGTTTTAGGAGATTTCACCATCTTAATTACTTTCGAGAAGGAACGACCTTCTCCTTTCTGCATCGACGCAACCGCTTTCTTTGCCATGATTCAACTTATTTAATTTCTTTGTGAACTGTAACCCGTTTCAAAATCGGATTGTATTTTTTCAACTCCATACGTCCCGGAGTGTTCTTCCTGTTCTTCATAGTGATATAACGCGAAGTACCCGGCATCCCGCTTTCCTTGTGTTCAGTACATTCAAGAATTACCTGAACCCGTGCTTCTTTTGTTTTCTTTGCCATGATTAAATTTCCTCCTTAATTATGCGTATAAATGACCCTTCTCGGCAGCTTTCTTGATGGCTGCATCCAAACCCAACTTGTTGATGGTACGTAATCCGGCTGCTGATAATTTGAGGCTGATCCATGTGTCCTGTTCTACCCAATAGAACTTCTTAACAAACAGATTCACATCGAATGTTCTTTTTGTACGACGCTTCGAGTGCGAAACATTGTTTCCGATCATTGCCTTTTTACCGGTGATTTGACAAATCTTTGACATTGCTGTATATTTTATTATTTACTTTTTTCTCAAAAACAGTGTGCAAAAGTACAGTATTTTTTTTAATCCTGCAAGTTATCGTAAAATATTTTTCCTCTATTTTATCAACAAGCTCCTGACTATCATTATTTTTTTGATTGTCAGATTCTTAAATCAAATCTTCATCGGGAATACCACGCAGTTTATCGAGCAATAGCAGAAATGCAGTCTGTGTGGTTCGCTCAATATTTAACTGTCGCCCGAGCTGAAAACGATACTGTTTACTCACAACACCCTTAGCACTGGCCAACGCAATCCATACCGTTCCAACCGGTTTATCAACTGTCCCTCCATCGGGGCCGGCTATTCCGGTGGTTGCAATCGCAAAATCGGTCGATAATAGTTCCCTGACTCCCCTGGCCATAGCCGAGGCCACTTCGTTACTAACGGCTCCATGATCCTTCAGCAACTGTTCATCCACTTTCAATTGGTATTGCTTCACAGTATTATCGTAAGCCACTACCGAACCTTTATACATTGTCGAACTGCCGGGCACCGAGGTAATTCGATGAGCAATAAAACCTCCTGTACAACTTTCGGCGGTAGAAAGTGAAAGTTGTAGTCGACTCATCCATTCCACGACGAGTTTTTCAGCCGGCACATCCTCTTCAGCCAGAATAGCCTCTCCCAAAATCTCCCGAAGCTTTGCTATTCGAAAATCCAGTTCTTTTTGTGTTGACTGCCTATCGTTTGTAACTGTGCTTAACCTTAGCTTAACCAAATTAAAATTAGGAAGATAAGCGAGTTTGATGATTTCCGGAAGATTATTCTCCCAGTCGGCAATTCGTATTGCCAGTGCCGATTCAGGCAACCCTCTCACCAGGATAGTCCGGTGAATGACATCGGGGGTGGAATAACGTTGCTGCAGGCGCGGGATTATTTCGGTGCTCATGGCTTCCTTCATTTCGTAGGGAACGCCAGGCATCGACACCACCACTTTACCATCCTTTTCGAACCAGGTAACAGGAGCAGTGCCAACCTTATTGGATATAAGCGTGGCTTTATCGGGCACCATGGCCTGTGTGCGTGTAAGTTCGTTAATAGCTTTCTGACGGTGACGCAGCAGGTTTTCAATATGCGTCAGCACCTCCTGATTGAACACCAGGGCAGCATCAAAATACCGACACAGGGTATACTTGGTTATATCATCCTTTGTCGGCCCAATTCCACCGGTAAACAATACAATGTCGGCACGCGACAGGGCCAGGTCGAGCGCCTGAACAATGTGATCCTCCCGATCGTGAACCGAGCTAATCTGTTCAATCTCGAAGCCGGCCTTGTTGAGCTCTACCGCCATCCAGGCAGAGTTTGTATCCACGATCTGACCTATCAGAATTTCATCGCCAATTGTAATAATTTCAACCTTCATACTACTTGAGTTTCAATTCGGCAGCAGCAATTTCGAGCTGATCGTACCACTCTTTTCCAAATGCACGAATTAGCGGCGTTTTCAAAAAGCGGTATACCGGCACCTTTAGTTTCTTACCATTATCCACCGCGCATTCACAAATCTTCCAGCGGTGGTAGTTTACCGCTTTAAAATTGTCGAATTGCTTTACACGTATTGGATACAGGTGGCATGACAATGGTTTAATGAAATCCGTTTTCCCTTCGTGGTATGCTTTTTCTACAGAACATTTCCAAACGCCCTGTTCCTGATAGGCAAATACACACTCCCGTCCATTCACTATCGACGTTACCGGTTCGTTTTCAGGATCAAAATAAAACACTCCCTGACGGGCTATCACTTCGCGCGATGCTTCGGGCAGGTCATCGATGATGGTGGGCAGCAGTTCTTCCAGAGCATCTATTTCAGGTTCTGTAAGCGGAGCCCCGGCATCACCTTCCACACAACAAGCGCCCCTGCAGGCCGATAAATCGCACACAAACTGCTCATCGAGCACATCCAGACTAAGTATGGTATCTTCTATTTGTAACACGGGTATTGATAAAAACAAAGCGTATCAAATTACTTTGATACGCTTAAAATGTGAGTATACAACAACTTATTGCTGTCCGTTATCTTCTGTGGTTTCTGTAGCTTCACCGGTAGCCTGCTCACCAGCTTGTTCACCAAAGCCAGGGTTTGCGGTAGAAGGAAGGTTCTGCTGAGCTTCCTGATATACGTCCTTGATTTCCGACTCATCGGCTGCAACACGTTCGGTACGGAAACCTACAGCAGCAACAGAGAAAACTACCAGGGCAACAACCAGAGTCCAGGTTGCTTTTTCCAGAAAGTCGGTTGTTTTACGAACGCCCATAATCTGGTTAGTAGAAGTAAAACCAGCTGCAAGCCCACCTCCTTTTGAGTTTTGAACCAACACCAGCAGGGTTAATAAAATGGAAGCGATAACTACAAGAATGATAAAAAAAGTGTACATATCAGTATCTATTATTTTAAATTTTCGATTATTTTCTCCAAAAACCGAATTTGGTCTGCAAAGTAAATACTTTTTTTCGGATTAATCAAATTTAATTGTTGCAATATTTCAATTGCTTCCTGATAGCGCGCTTCCTGAATCAACAACTTCACCTGTTCCTCCAGTTGGTCCACTTTAGGCTGATTCTCAGCTTTCGTTTCCGATTTTTGCAGCATCGAGCGTGATTCTTTCAGTCGTTGAGCAATTTTTTTCAGAGATGCATCCGGATCTCCACCTTCCGATTTTGCTGCATTCAATATATCAAAATAACTTCCCGAAAAACGATCGTTTCGCCGAAAAGCAACCTGCTCGGGCGTAAGTTCCATTTCAGGATAGAGGTAAAAGAAGAGCCTGCGAAGGTCGTTCACATGCAGGGCCGTCATTTCCAGATCTTCGTCGTTCAATTTACCACCCGTAGCCAGCATCGACGATTTAAGCCACAACACCCTGTTTTGCGTAAAAAAAGGATATCGTTTCACCCAATCGCGCAGCTTTGGTTCGTGTTCCGAACTCACCGAATGTAAATCGGTCACCAGCTTAAGAAATCCGTCTGTTGTCATACTATTACCAGCGTGCTACGGTATCGTTATAAATGTTATCGGCAATTTCTTCGGTCATCTCCGCCAACAGCTGATCCTGAACATCAGTTATCATCAGGTTGCTATCGAACATGCGAAACGAGCTGTATTGCTTCTCAAAATCTTCTTCCTGATTCCTGGAATTTGAAAAGCGTATATTCACCGTCAGAGTCAATTTGGTTTCAGCCGAGAATGAGTCCTGCCCTACTGCCATAGGTGTAAGTTGATATCCGACAATTTCGCCCTCCAGATGAAGGTCGCCACTGGCCTTTAACAAGCGGAGCCGTGTTTGCTTGGTATACTTATCTCTTAATTTTTCGGAAAATTCCTGAGCCAAAGGCGGATGTATCAGTTCAGCCACATTATTGAAATCGGCTATTGAGATGGTTTTTATCTTCGTATAATCGATTGATGCCCCGTTGAAGGTTAGCGTCACCTGACACGCACTCAGACCTGTGAGTGCCATTAACAGCACCATCCACTTTATCTTTTTAATCAATGCCATATTCCTTTATTTTACGGTAGAGGGTACGTTCCGATATCTTCAGCTCTTCGGCGGCCGCTTTGCGACGACCCCGGTGCTTCTCAAGCGTTTTGCGTATCATTTGTTTTTCCATTTCCTCCAGACTGGTTGGATGCGGAGTTGTCTCTACTTCATCAAACTCCTCGGCTTCCTGAAATCCCATATCGTCGTCGACCTGATTGTAGCTTGCAGGATGAAAATAAGGCGCATCCTTCAAATCCGGCTCCCGTTTAGTGAGAATGAGCTCTGCCTGCTCGGTATACGGATTAGCCACCGGGTGTTGTCCGCCCATAATTTCATGCACGAGTTTTTTCAGATCATTCATATCCTTTTTCATATCGAACAGCACCTGATATAAAATCTCGCGTTCGCTATTGAAGGTTTTATGATCGACATGCGACGAAAACAAGGCCGGCAATCGTTCCACATCTTCGTTGGGAAGATAGGTTTTCAGAATCTGAGGCGTAATTTCGCGCTGTTGTTCGATGACAGATATCTGTTCGGTGATATTTTTCAGCTGGCGGATATTCCCGTGCCAGTAATAATTCGACAACATCACCCTGGCTTCATCGGTAAGTTTCACAGGTGGCATGCGGTACTTGTCGGCAAAATCGGAAGCAAACTTACGGAACAGCAAAACCACATCTTCCTTCCGTTCGCGCAGTGGCGGCACATAAATTGGAACCGTATTTAACCGATAGTACAAATCCTCACGGAAACGACCATCCCGAATAGCCTGTTTCATCTCCCGGTTAGTAGCGGCAACTACCCGTACATTCGTTTTCAGAATTTTCGAAGAACCCACCTTTATGAATTCACCGGTTTCGAGCACCCGCAACAGGCGAACCTGTGTCGACAAAGGCAACTCGCCAACTTCATCGAGAAAAATAGTACCACCGTCGGCCACCTCAAAATAACCCTTGCGATCGCCGGTGGCACCTGTAAAGGAACCTTTTTCGTGACCAAACAATTCAGAATCGATGGTACCCTCGGGAATGGCGCCACAGTTCACCGGTATATACGGCCCGTGTTTACGGTGGCTATACTGATGAATAATCTGCGGGAAAGTCTCCTTTCCCACCCCACTTTCTCCCGTTATCAGCACCGACAAATCGGTAGCTGCTACCTGCACGGCAATATCGATAGCCCGGTTTAGAACTTCCGAATTACCAATAATTGCATACCGTTGTTTTACCGATTGTACTTCTGAATATTGCATAGTTTCGAACTAAGAAATTTACACTTTGGGTTGCCAGAAACATACCTTGGGAGATTCGATAGCTCCTTCTGTTTTCAGCACTTTCATGGCTTTATCCACTTCTTTTTTGTCCAGACCTGTCATTTCAGCCAGATCTCCTGCTTTCACCGGTTTGCCGGCAGCTTTCATTGCTTCAAGCACTTTGTCTTTTGTTTCCATATTACTTCATTTTTATGCGATATTCGATCGTATTTTCTTCAAAAAAGCCTTCATGGCCGGAGTATCCCGACTTTCAATAATTTCGAGCAATGCTTTCAGCTCCTGACGGATATTCTCGACTTGCTGAGGTGTATAGGGATTAAAGAGAATCTCTGTCAACAGGTAATCATCCTCCGAAAGCAAACCCTTGGCAATATCCATATGTCGTTTAAAGGTCGTACCCGGCGCCTCCTGATGCCGCATAACCGAGGCAAAAACCAGGGTCGAGGCAAAGGGAATGGAAAGCGAATAAGCAATCGTCTGGTCGTGCTCTTCAAAGGTATATTCAAAGATATTCAGTCGCAACGAACCATACATATCCTTAAAAAAGGCTTTACCCAGGTGATCCGATTCCGAAATGATAATAGCGCTCTGATTGCTTAGATTATCGAGTGTGGCAAAAGTGGGTCCGAACATAGGGTGAGTCGAAACATACCGCATGCCCGATCCGGCATAATATTCCTTCAGACCGGTTTTTACCGATGCAATATCGGAAAGGATGCAGCTGGATGGCAGATACGGCATCACAGCTCTGAAAGCATCGATGGTATACTTCAGAGTAACACAGTTAATAACCAGCTCGGGAGCAAACTCCTCTACCTCTTCGTAACGCGTCATTCGCAGGGTATTGAACACAAAACGAAGGCGTGAGGCATCGGTATCGAAAAGGGCCACCTCGTGCTGAAAACAGAGCACATCGGTAATGAATGTGCCCATCTTTCCGGCACCCAGAATCAGAATTTTCATTTCTTTCTTCAAATTTGGAGCAAAATTACTCAATTTTTTCTTTTTTCCGTCCAAACGCCGGGTCAATTTTCATCAGGGAAGCAACCAGTACGGTAGGAATGGCCAATAGAGTAACGATGATGAAAAACCACTGATAACCCACCATTTCCTGCAACCAACCTGCCATCATTCCCGGCAACATCATTCCCAGGGCCATAAAACCAGAGGCAAAGGCATAGTGGGCTGTCTTGTGTTCGCCATCTGCCATATATATCATATACATCATGAAGGCGGTAAAACCAAAACCATAGCCAAACTGCTCGATTGAAATACAGGCCAGTATCACTCCGAATTGTTCGGGCTGAAACAAAGCCATGTATACATAAGCCAGATTCGGGAGAGTGATAGCCAGTGCCATGGGAATCATCCAGAATTTAAGACCTTTCCAGGAAATAGCCATTCCACCCAGAATGCCACCCAACACCAGGGAAGCAACACCCACCATTCCATAGGCCAGACCGATTTCCTCGGTGCTCATCCCCAGTCCGCCCTCACTCAAAGGATCAAGCATAAAAGGTTGTGCCAGTTTTACCAGCATGGCTTCACCAAGACGGTATACCAACAAAAACAGAAGGGAGAGTAGAATTCCCTTCTTCCGGAAAAACGACAGGAAAGTCACCCCGAATTCTTTTGACATCTTATTGTTGTCCACTTTTCCCATCAGCTTATCGGAGGCTGGTTTGGGTAATGCCAGTCGGTGGTACATAGCCAGTAGCAAAAAGATTCCGAAAATCACAAAAAAGGTAATCGA
The DNA here is from genome assembly GCA_024709185.1 of Paludibacter sp. Taxonomy (GTDB): domain Bacteria; phylum Bacteroidota; class Bacteroidia; order Bacteroidales; family Paludibacteraceae; genus Paludibacter. Next base: position 8,106 of record JANJXE010000387.1, on the reverse strand, counting down.
CCATGCGAAGCGAATGTTACCGGTTACACGTTCCATAGCACCTGCAAAAACGATGAGCAAACCTTGTCCGGCAATCATCGCAAAACGATAAAACAAGCTACGGATTCCCACAAAAAACGATTGTTGACCCTCGTCGAGTGCCAGCATATAAAAACCATCGGCCGCCACATCGTGAGTTGCCGAACTAAAAGCCATCAGCCAGAAAACCAGCAGGGTAGCCTGAAAATAAAAAGGCATGGGGATAAGTAATGCCACACCGGCCAGTCCAGCTCCGATAAGCAGCTGCATCGACACAATCCACCAGCGTTTGGTTTTAAGCAAATCGACCAACGGGCTCCAGAAGGGTTTAATCACCCAGGGCAGATACAGCCAACTGGTATACAGGGCTATATCGGTATTGGATATCCCAAAACGTTTGTACATAATTACTGACACTGTCATTACAAGAACATACGGAATTCCCTGTGCAAAGTAAAGAGTAGGAACCCATTTCCACGGATTAATAGATTTTTTGGATTGCTGCATGGCTAAAATAATGATTTAAAATATGTTGATAGTTATATCCTTTTTCCCCCATCACGGCTGCACCTATCTGGCACAGACCTACTCCATGTCCCCAGCCTGCGCCGTACAGGATAAACTGTTCGGGAACTGCGGTATCGGCAGGCAGAGCTTCCACTACAAAAGCCGAACTATACAGATGTGAAGCCGAAAGCCATTTTCTGATTTCCAACTCTTTTCCAACCGTGATGGTATGGTTGGTTCCGGAAATTTTCAACTCGATAATGCGGCCCGATGATCCTCTTCTAAGGGGTTCGAGCGACAGAATGGTTCCGAAATCAATTCCCGACCTTCGCTTAAGCAGTTCCTGTACTTCCAGTTGTGAATACTCCACTTTCCAGCGGTAAAAATCGGTGGTTTCCTGGTCGTAATTGTTCAACACCTGCGACAAAACCTGCTTATCGGTGGTATTACAAAAAGCATCCGGCGACGAAAGTATCCATTTACGGGCGTTTTCTTCCTGACTCAGATCCGGTAGTTCTTTTTCAATATCCAAATCACGAACAGGCTCCAGGTAGGTGAAATGTTCGTCGGCCCAACAGGAATCGAATCGTTCAGTCACACCTCCACATGCCTTATAATAGCGCGCATCACAGATTTTTCCGTCATCCATGAGCACAAGCCCGCGGGTTTCTGCAATTGCCTGCCTTACTTTTTCAGTTGAAGCACGGGTAATGCCCTGGTAGCGCTGGCAGTGATCGTCGGCACACACATCGAACAAGGTATGAGCATCGCGCTCGTACCAACGGATATGTTTTTCAGCCGTATCAATAGTATGTGATGATACGGTCGTTTGATTTTCAGGTTGAAGAATCGGGTACAACAGCCAGCTTCTTGAAATGACCGCATGGGCTTTCAGTAATTCTGATGATGCAGTAGCCGACATTTCACTGGAAATCACACTCAAAAGGTATTCTTCCACCGGAAGTTGATTAATCACACGGATGCATTCGTTTTCAACGACAAGCTGTAAACTACCCCTGAAGCGCTGAATTTCTTTTCGTTCCCAGTGAAAATCGATACCAATAACCACATCGCGGATTTCAAAAAAGGAATCCGATGATTGTGGTTCAAACAGCCATTCAGTAGCCGATTCATTTCCGATGACGATTAGCCCCTGAGTATATACAGCCTGAAATACTCCGGAGTATTGATGATTACCCGAAGCAAATATTCCTTCGAGTGTAAACGACACTTCGTTTGAGGCAACAATTCCTACTTTAATGATGGGCTCATTCATGGTTCATCAGGGCTTATCTGGTTATAAATATCCACGACATCCTCAGCAGTAATCTTATGAAAATGAGCTTCAACAGGTGTAATAAGAATACCGGCCATTTCAATGGCAGCAGGACTAATCATCAGTTGCTGAGGCTCGGGAGCGCTATATTGCCTGGGACGAAAGGCATGCCGTGGAAGCACAAAGATAGTCCATTTCCCGTTTTCAAACATACCAATCAGATTCATCATCGGTTCCTCATTTTCTGCCGAAGGAAAGGAATGATAAAGTTCATCGAACAAAGTCGATGCAGCATCGCTGGTTTCCGACTCTATAACTAATACCTTGCGTGTGGACTTACGAAAACGCAACAATCGGGCATCAGGAATTTCTTTAAGAAGTTCGGTATCGGTACTGCGACGAAGAAAATAATCGTCGATAAGCGGCAACACATTCTTATTTCCGGCCTGAAAATGGAGATGATCGGGAGCTGAAGCACCACATCGCGGACCATTATAAAAGACCACAAACTCATTTAATTCACGTACAAACCATAAAAAATCGGCAAAGACCGGTAAAATACGTTGGGGAATATGCACTTTATTGGGGATAGTAAAATGCTGTTGAAAAATGGGGAAAGGATTCACCAGCAGCCAATATCTCCCTGCATCCACCGCATTTTGCTCGGGTGGACGGTTATGGTCGCACAGAAAACAGGGTCGCTCTGCAATGCTCGTAGCATCGGTTTTAGCAGCCGTGGATGCAATGCGGGCCGGATTGAACTGAACCAACACCCTGGTGGTATCTATTTTAAATTCACGCGATTGTACCTGAGCAAGGCTACCATAGTAGCGATTCGCCAGGGGCCAGTGAACTACCTGTTCACTCCATAATTCGATAGCTTGTTGCGATAGTGATTTCATACAATAATAATTTATTTTTCAACGGCCGTATGGAACTCGCATGCCAACATTATCATACCCATGGATGTAAAGTAGTTACATGCTCGTTTCATGTGTTTTCAGAAGTAGATTGAATGGAAAATCGGGCAAATTTTTCTTCCCAGATGACCCACAAAATGAAAATCAGTGTATAAAATAAATATTTAAAAAGATGCTCGTGGAGCAACTCAAAAGTTTCCGGATTTCGACCATAGGCTGCAGAGATTACACTTATGCGAACGAGATTGAACAACCACACCAGCAAAAGTCCGGAGGGAATATACCACGCTTTGTGCTTCCACGGCCCGGGATAAACAAGCAAAATTACCAACAAAATCACACTCTGTTTCAGACCTGTACACGACCACACAATACGCAGGCGATGACCGCTTTCAAACAACAGTACATTTTCGGGTAAGCGTTCAGGAGCAGTATCCACAAGTCCCAGTATTGCTATCACCGATGATGTAACTTCATCGGCAGCAGCGATAAACGGCGCCGACACATCGATACCCAGCCAGCTGACCCGCACATCGGCATCATCGCCCTTCACGGTAAACCTCCAGAAGAAATGTATTCCAATCAGGAGTACTACAAATACAGCGACTCCTTTCAGGCTCTTCAGGCGATGTGACAGTTGGACATGTTCCATGGTAAACTGAACCTTACAATTGATTTGTCACCCTGGCGTAGGGAACAACATCGAGTGAACAAATATCACCGGCAGCATAACGGAAAAGGCCGGCCATAGCAATCATGGCTGCATTGTCAGTCGTAAATTGTACGGGAGGAATAAAAACCTTCCATCCACGGCGCGCACCAGTTTCAAGAAGAGCATTGCGCAGTCCCGAATTGGCCGACACACCCCCTGCTACGGCTATCGTTTTAATCTTTAACTCATTCGCTGCCTTTATTAGTTTCTTCAGCAGAATATCAACAATTGTAGCCTGAAGCGAAGCACATAAGTCGTTTAAATTTTCAGTAATAAATTCAGGATTTTCAAGTTCCTTATCCCGCACCAGATATAAAAAGGAAGTTTTGAGACCACTGAAACTATAATCGTATCCTGCAATTTCAGGTTTCGAAAGCTTAAAGGCAGCACGATTCCCCTGTTGAGCCAGGCGGTCGACAAAAGGTCCGCCGGGATAAGGCAGCCCCATTACCTTTGCACATTTATCGAACGCTTCTCCAGCTGCATCATCGATGGTTTGACCCACAATTTCCATATCGGAAGCAGATCGCACCACAATGAGTTGCGAGTTTCCACCCGACACCAGCAGGCATAAAAAAGGAAATTCCGGAACATCCGTTTCGCCCTCATTATTTCGGATAAAATGCGCCAGCACATGAGCCTGCAGGTGATTTACCTCGATGAGGGGCAATTGCAAAGCCTGCGCAAAACCCTTGGCAAAAGAAGTCCCGACAAGCAGCGACCCCAACAGTCCGGGGCCACGTGTAAAAGCAACTGCCGAAAGTTCCGATTTATCAATCCCGGCATCGGAAAGCGCCTTATGCACCACCGGAATAATATTTTGCTGATGTGCACGCGACGCCAGCTCAGGAACCACACCACCGTAATACTCGTGGACTTTCTGACCGGCTATGACATTAGAAAGCATCACGCCATCGCGCAAAACAGCTGCCGAAGTATCGTCGCAGGATGATTCAATCCCTAAAATTATCGTTGACTGCATGATATGCCTTACTTAATCCTCCTTTTCAGCATTGTAAATCCGGGAGAATTCTTTATTTTTGTACGTTTTAAAGCTCAAAGGTATAAAAAAATCATCTAAAATATTCATTCTTGCAGCGTTATTGGTTCTTACATTGATGCTGGCACCGGGTATCCTGCTGCAATTCAGCGGAGTACAGAACTATGTTGTGGATAAAATCACCCGTGAGCTTTCGCAAAAGTACAACACCCGCATTTCGATAGGTTACGTTCGGTATACCTTTTTTAACACTCTGCATCTCGATACTATGCTGGTGGAAGATTTATCGGGCGATACCTTGTTGCAGGCAAGCTCCTTCGATGCAAATTTTAATCTCTGGAAACTGTTTCGCCGACAAATCTCCATTTCATCGCTTACGCTCAACGAAGTTAACTTCAACCTTAAAAAGGAACCCGATGGAATCATGAACTTTGCTTTTCTTTTTGAAACTGAAAAGCAAAAAAAAGATTCTGCATTTTTCGAATTGAAAGTTGAGAAACTCAGAATTAAAAATTCGGGTCTCAGCTTCTACGACACCACTAATTCGAAACAATACAAAGCATTTAATCCGGCCCGCATAGTCGTTAGCGAGATCAATTCTGATATCAGCATTGCCATATTCAACAAGGATTCGTTGAATGCACAGGTGCATCAAATGAGCGCCAGGGAAAAATCGGGCCTTGAACTGAATACTCTTTCTTTCAGCATTTTAGGCTCAAACAAAGGAGTAAGTATCCGGGACTTCTTGTTGAAACTTCCCGACTCTGAAATCAAACTAAAGAATATTTCGCTACAGGCAAATAGTTTACAACAAGTTCTGAAACTTGATGAATCTGTGAGTGCCCACATTCCCATCACCAATGCCCGCTTAGCCCTCAACGACCTGAAAGCATTCTTCCCGGGCTTTGCCGGCTCCAACGAAGCTGCAACGGTAAATGCATTGCTCACCGGTAGGATTTCCAACCTGAAAGCACAGGATATTCAAATTGAATACGGCAAAACCATCAAACTGCAGGCATCAATCGAAGTAAGTGGATTGCCCAATCTCGAAGAATCGTTTATTTATTCCAGGGTTAACCGTATTCAGTTTAATCACAGTGAATTGCAGGATTTGGTTTCGCGCTTTCAAAACAGCCCTTTCCATTTTCCCAACGAAATGCGTGAATTTGGCCTGATCAGTTACCAGGGAAACATCTCCGGGTTTTTAAATAACCTGGTGGCCTTTGGAGTTTTCAGAACTGATCTGGGAAACATCTCCTCCGATATTTCGCTGCGTTTTGAAAATCACCTGCACGATTTACATTACAGTGGAAGTCTGAAAACATCGGGCTTTAACCTATCGCGTTTCCTTTCCAATGATGCGTTGGGCACCGTGGTAATGAAGGCAACCACCAAAGGTACGAAACTGATGAATCAACCTTTTAAAGGTAAGCTGACAGCAATGGTTGATAAGGTTGATTTCAACAACTACAGTTACACGAATGCTGCTTTCGAGGGCGATTACGATGGCAATGGATTCAATGGAAATATCCTGATTAAAGACGAGAATATTGATGCTGATTTTTCCGGAATTATCGACTTCCGCAATCCGCGAATGCCGGTATTCGACTTCGACCTGATGTTGAAAAACACCGATTTGCATGCGCTGAATCTTTTGAAACAATACCCCGGATCGCGGTTATCTCTGCATGGTACTACTAATCTGACTGGTAACAATCTCGACAATTTAAACGGCAACCTGCGTATCAGTGAACTGAAATTTGTCAATCAAAACGATTCACTGGAAACAGAATTAATTACATTCAATTCTCGTACCGATACCGATTACACCAACATCAGTATAGACTCGGAATACCTTACCGGATCCTTGTCGGGCGACTTTAAATACAGCACCATAGGTAATACCTTTAAAATGGTGATATCGAAATACCTGCCATCACTCGCTGAAAATGGTACTACCAAAAAGCACCTGCCCAATACTGTACACGTCGATCTCAATCTGGCAAATACCAACGAAATTGTGCGGGTGCTGCGCCTGCCCTATCGACTGGGCGGTGTTGCCACGCTGAAGGGAAATATCAATGAAGCGATCAATAAAATTGAGTTGAATGCCAGTCTCGACGGTTTATCAACCGGAACTCAGGAGTTTGAGAATTTCAACTTAAACCTGTCGAACAACAAACAGCAGCAACTCACTCTTACAGGCCGTACCCGAATGTACGATGCCCGGGAGAATCTTCAAAACATAACACTATCGGCGCTTGCAGCACGCGACCAGGTAGATGCCCGTCTGGTTTGGCAAAACAACAGTACGCTTACCAATGCAGGCGAAATCAATACCCGTACCCGCCTGAGTCGTGCTGATGATGAGCTGGTGGTAAACGGCCGATTTCTTCCTACTCAGATTTTCATTTCCGATTCGGTGTGGAACCTGAGTTCGTCGGAAATTAAGTACCGCAAATCGGAAGGACTGGCTATTAATAATTTCATCTTCGAAAGCAAAAATCAATATATTCACATCAACGGTGTTGCTTCGCAATACCCTACCGACAGCGTGCTCGTGTCGATGAACGATTTAAATCTTGACTATGTGATGCGTCTCATTAACCTCGAGGGAATTTCCATTGGCGGACTGGTAACCGGCGATTTACTGCTCTACAGCTTACTGAAGCATCCCATTTACCTGGCCGATCTGTATGTGGAGGATATGTCGCTGAACAGAATTATTGTCGGCAATGGCGCTATAAAAACCCAATGGAATCAGGAACTGCGGCAACTCGATATCAAGGGAGATGTTACAAAAGCAAATTTAGCAAAGGTTGCCGGTATAAGCGGTAGTTTCACTCCTTCTACCGACTCGCTCGATTTACGAATAGCAGCTGAAACCTTCCCGGTCTCTTTCCTGAATCGGTATTTCGATGGGGTAGCCAGTAATTTCGGAGGTCTGGCCCGGGGCGATTTCAGAATTGCTGGTCCTACGAAAAAGCTTCAATTTGAGGGTGACCTGTTTATCAACCAGGGCGAAGTAACCATTGATATGTTGCAGACCACCTATCGCTTTAACGACAGGGTAAGGCTAACGCCTTATAATATAGAAGTCAATGGTATCACTATGTACGATGAAGAGCAAAATCGGGCACGAATCAACGGTAATATTGCCCACAATGGTTCGTTCAACAACATGGAGTACGATGTGAATATTACAACCAATAACCTGCTGGTGATGAATACAACCTCGAAGGACGATGATTTCTTCTACGGTAAAGCATTTGCAAGTGGTGTAGCCCGCATTTTCGGAGATATGACAGAAGCGAATATCGTAGTAAATGGTGTTTCGCGTCCCCGCTCCAAATGCTACCTTTCAATGGCCAGCTCTTCATCGGTTCTTGAAGGTGACTTTATCCGTTTTGAGCGAAGAGAAACAACCCCGTATAACGCATTAAACAAGGAAGACGACGACGAAAGAAAAAAAATATTCCAGGATGACAACCGTTTTAATGTCAAAACCGATATCCAGCTGGAATTAACACCCGAAGCTGAAATCGAAATTCTGGTTGACCCACGGGCCGGAGACAAAATTACAGGACGCGGGCGTGGCAACCTTCGCATCAGGTTCGATACCTTCTCGGATGTCGATTTGTTTGGCACTGTAGAGATGGATCAGGGTAATTAC
>JANJXE010000373.1 GCA_024709185.1 Paludibacter sp. | reverse complement strand
TTCAACAGAATAAAATCATCAAGATTTTTACCGTGGTTTCGGTAATTTTCATGCCACCCACACTGATAGCCAGTATGTATGGCATGAACTTTACCAATATGCCCGAGCTCAACTGGAAATACGGTTATCTTTTTTCCATCGCGTTGATGGTAACGTTTTCGCTGGCTGTACTCTGGTTTTTTAAACGCCGGAAATGGCTGTAAGATACTGCCGGGTACAAAAAACAAAGCTTGGGATTTCCTGCTAAATGGGAATCCCAAGCTTTGTTTTTAAGTCAATTCCTGTGCTTTGTTACCAGTTATCAGTACGGAAAGACGATACCGGTAGTCCGTCTGCACCTTTGAGGTCGCCGATCAGATAGTTTTCAAAGGCATACCGTACGGCTTTGGGCTCTTTTACCTGATCGCTGATTACAGTAATCTTCGAACCTGTAATGCGGGTTCTGGCAGGGTAAAATACACGGTCTTCGCCAGCTACAGTAAATAACTGGGACTGAAAATCGGGTGCCGCAACACCCACCGGTGCATTGTCGAAAGTAATGGTCACCGTGTCGTTGCTGATTTTCATTGATTTATACACCGGACTTTCGCCACTAATGCCAGGCATATCATAGGTTTTCGATAAAGCCAGCAATGCCAGTCGCTCACCAGCTTCTTTCTTTTTAGCAGGATGGATGTTGACCCGTTCGCCGGCATCCATCAACACTGCCATACCTGTATTCTCCACGATGGTGGTCGCTTTCAGCTGTGCTTCCCGCAGGTAGGCCGAATTGCGCCCATCCTTGTACTCAAAAGGTGCAATCTGGCAAAAATACACCGGCATGTTGGGATTGTTAAACTTAGTGCGCCATCCTTTTACCATAGCGCCGAATAGTTCGGCATATTCCTCAGAGTTGTTGCGGTTGCTTTCACCCTGGTACCAGATAGCTCCACGAATGGCAAAGCCGGTAAGGGGATGAATCATTGCATTGTAACAATAGAGCGGTTTTTGATGTGGCTGTTTCACGTTTTCAGTTTCTCTGTGGATTACCGTGCGCGGGAAACCGGCCAGCATTTCTTCGTTCATCCAGGTCTCGATGCGCGAACCACCCCACGAACTGTTGATTAACCCTACCGGAATATCCAGAATTTCGTTCAGCAAACGACCGAAATAATACCCCGTTGCACTGAAATCGCGCACACTGATGGGCGCGGCTTCCTGCCAGGTACCTTTCACATCGTCGACAGGGGTCAGACTGTGGTTGCGGGCAACAGTAAACAAACGGATTTTGCTGTTTGCGCTTTTAAGGATGTCCATAGCCGAGCCTTCCACCGGCTGGCTATTGAAACCTTTCATCGGCATTTCCATATTGCTTTGTCCGGAACAAAGCCATACTTCACCACTCATCACATTGCTAAGCGTCATGGGCTTACCATCACTGATAACAATGGTGTGCGGTCCGCCGGCGCGGGGCGTCGTGATGTCAAGCTGCCAGTTGCCATTGGCATCTGAAGTGGTGGTGTAGCGTTTCAGGTTCCAACTGGTGACCACCGTTACCCGTTTATTGGCATCGGCTTTCCCCCACATTTTGGTGGAGGCATCACGTTGAATCACCATGTGATCGGCAAAAATGGCCGGTAACTTAATCTCTGATTGTACCTGCATCAGGGTAGCAATGGCTACCATCCAGGTGAGAAGAAAAGTGCGTTTCATAAGCATTTAATTTTTTTTACGGGGCAAAAATACGTATTATTTACTTCTTTTTACCCATAAAAGATGAATTTATTTATGATCAGCAATTTGCATACTGATGCTTTTGTTCATCGATCACCAATCCGCACACTGATGCCCCTGAAAGTTTGCCAGCCTGCTGCATCGGTAAGCCGAACCATAAAATGATACATGCCGGTGTCCACTGTTGTCGGAATGGTAATACTGGCAGTGGCTTCGTACCGTTGTAAAGCCGAAGGGATGGTATAGTTTTCAATCCAACGAAATGGCGAAACGGGCGTTTTTACGGGATCCATTTCGCATTGCGTTGCATCGGTACTATGTGTATGATGGTCGAAATTATGGTGCATCTCGATGCTGAACGAGCCCAGTTCTGAATTATCGGTAAACAAAGCCCTGAATTCAAAAGTTTCGCCGCGGTAAACTGTCGCGCAGTTGAGGGGAAAAGCGTCAGCTGCACTCATGTCGATGACCGGCAGTTCATCGTCGTGGTCACCGGGTTGGCAGGAGGTGAATGCAATTGCCATCAGGAAAAGTAGTATCGGGGGTTTCATTTTGTAAAAATGGTTAGTTTTTGAATAATCAGATTGTAATGCACAGGGTCTGCATGCTGTTCCTTTTTTATACACCAGCTGGCGGCAAAACTTCTATCTCAGTTTCATAAATCCCCTGATTGCCTTCTTCGTCGGTAACATAGAAATACATGTGATACGTTCCCGGTTCGGCTGTTAAAGGTACTTCAACATGTTCGTGTAGCACCGTGTTTTTTACATTCACATAAGCGCCGGTATAGGTTTTATCCACTTCCCATTCCTGGTGCAGGTCCGATTCGCCGGAAATCTCCGACGACACATGCTGTTCATGATCTTCGGAATGAATTACCAATCGAATGCCGGTAACTTTATACGAAGCAGTAATTGTAGCTTCAAAATGTAAATCCTTACCTGCTTCGACTGTGCGTGTATTGTCATATCCGATTTCCACATCGGTAATCTGAGGTAAGTCGTTTTTTTCGCAGGAAGTTAAAGCAGCAATGGCTGCAAAAAGTGTCAAAATGTAAATTTTCATACTGTAATTATTTTTTTAGATGTTTGTATGGAACCAGCATCTCACTATTCACAGGATTTTAGAAATGAAGTAGTTACATGCTCGTTTCATGGTTTAATTGAGTTGAAATTGAATACTTGCTATAATATTTCGTCCGGCACCCGGCACTTCTATCAACCGGTAAAAGCTGGTGTGATCGTAATATTTTGTGTTGAAAAGATTTCGTACCTGAAGCTGAAACTGCACCGGTATTTTATCTGTTTTCAGGGTAGCACCGGTGCGTAGATTTACGAGTTGATAGCCCGGGGTTTTCTTCTCCGGAGGAACAATATTGTTTTGAGCAGCAGTGAGGTGCACATCAATAGCTGCAAATGCTTTACTGAAACGGCCTACACGTGCTTTTTCGTACGTTAGCCCGAAAACTGAATTCAACGGTGGCGAAAAGGGCAGGGTATAGCCTTTCTTCTCCCCCGAAAGTTGCACCGAATAAATATATTCCAGGTCGAAACCGGCCGCCAGTTCGTCGCTCAGCCTGTAAAGCACCGAAAGTTCGCCACCAGTACGAAACACTTCGCTTTGCCGGTGATAAAAAACCTGCTGTGCTTCGTAATATTGTGCGGTAGGATTCAGATAAATGTAGTTCGGGAAGTAATTAACAAACGGACTCAGGTGTACCTCCCAACGCGGGAGGGTGATGCTGATTCCCACATCCAGTTGGTACGACTCCTCCGCCTTCAGGGTGCTGTCGCCTTTTTCGTATCGGTACATATGGTAGTTTAACCCATTCGAAGCCAGCTCTTTGGCGTTTGGCATCCGGAAGCTTTTCCCAATATTCATCTTCAATTGCCACTGCTGATGTGCATACACAGCTCCTGTGCCCCAACTCAACGAATGATACGTGCGGCTTAATTCCAACGCACGTTCCATGGCCTTCGTACCTCCATCTACAGGTGTGGTGTACCAGTCGCGGTAACTGCCCGTGCTGATGTGCCCCAGATCGTACCGCACACCGGCTGTCAGGAGCCATTTTTCGGAAAGCCGGTAGTTGTCAATTGCATACATTCCTGCGTTCAGGCTGGTGTAATCGGGCAGGATAAAACCCCATCCTCCGCGTTCGTTGTGTTGATAATCGGTACTGACACCTGTTTTTAATTCATGATTTTCCAACTTGCGGAAGGTCGCCGAAAGATGCGCCGATGCTGAGCTTTTCGAAAAAAGCCGTTCGAGCGAATCAGGCGGTACCGGCATATACCCGTGTGGCAATGGTTCCGAAAATTCTTTTCGCAGATTATGCTGAAAACCCATGTCGAGTTGATAATCAATGGTGTAGGATTGCCAAAAGCTGTTGCTCATGATTTTGAAGTGATTCACCTGCTGCGAGGGCAGGTCGATGTCGCGATCGGACGCATCATAGGGAATGGCCGAATTGCGGATTTCCAATCCGTGAGCATTGGCAAAAAAGCCGCTTTTGGAGAATACATTGCTGACTGTCAGATGCGTTTTCAGATGGTCTCCAAGGTAACCTACCGTGGTTCCAGCAGTGTATTCATAGCCGGCAGTATTACGCAACTGTCTGTCTTTCAGCTTAAAATAGTACGACATATATTCAATGCTGTCGGTTGGGACACGGTAATCTGCATAATCAACACCACTTATCCGTGCTTTCCAGTACCACCTGTCACCTCGTTGTGCGTACCGTCCCGAAAATCCCAGTAGTTGATTGTTGCTGGCAACTTTCACTTCCGCATTTCCTTCATGACTATTGCGTGCCGGTACCGAAAGCTGTTTCAGGTCAATCACGCCGACAATGGCATTCGACCCGTACATCAGCGATGCCGGTCCCTTAATGATTTCGATGCGCTCCACACTTTCCTGGTCTATTTCCAGCCCATGATCGTGCCCCCATTCCTGTCCTTCGTGGCGCAACCCGTTTTCGGCCACCACCACCCGGTTGAAACCCAGTCCGCGAATCACCGGTTTCGAGTTCCCCGACCCGATATCCATCGAACTGATACCCGGCAGACGGCTCAGGGTCTGCATCAGACTTCCCGATTCGTGTTGCTGCAGAAAGTCGCGATCGGCGTATTGATAGGAAGCCGCTGTTTGCCGGCTGCGCTGCAGGGCATAATCGCTGATGGTTACTTCCTGCAGTTGCTGCGCTTCCTGCTTAAGTTGAATATTCAATTGCTGATTAAAGGGAAGATGGAGCCTTCGCGAGCTTTTTTCACATCCTAAATAGGACACCTCTACTACATACCAGCCTTGTGGCAATTCCCGGAACTGGTAGGATCCGTTGCGGTCGGTAACGGTACCATAGCGATTATCGTTGAGTGTTACAGTAGCTCCCGGCAGTGGATTTCCGGTTTCGTCGGTTACTTTCCCGGAAAGCCCGGACAGGCGTGGTAAATCTAATGATTCCGATGACTCCGATGATTTCGATAGCTCTGATGATTCCGGAAGGTCTGTTAACCCATACGTCCCTGATGACACACTTATCCATGCTTCCCGAGGCACTACTTTCTTTACCTGCGCATTCAGCGATACCACTTCTGTCATCATCAGCAGCACTACAAAAAATCGTATTAAGTCCTTCATTTTCCGCTCAACCAGACTTGCCCTTTTAACCGACTCATTTAAAAATAGCTTATGCATTGTGATTCCCCGGGCAGTCTTTACAATACCCTTTAATTACCACATCGCATTCATCCAGTTTAAAACCATCAGGAAGAGGATACTGCTGCACCGGCACCTCGTCGAGACATACTGTTTTCCCACATTCCTTGCAGTAGAAATGCACATGATCAATTGCATGATGATGCTCCTTTTCGCAGCAGTTCAATGCATATTTAACATGCGTGTTATCGATAACGATACGGTGGAGTATTCCTGATTCGGAAAGGGTTTGCACATTGCGGTAAAAGGTGATGCGGTCGTACTGATCCAGCATCCGATCTCTGATTTCATTTTCCGAAAGCGGTTGCTCGCTGGTTTGCAGGGCTTTAATAAGTGCAATGCGCGACAGCGTTTTTTTAACCTCGTGTTGTTGGAGAATATCGTTGGGTTTCATACGGCAAAAGTAATCATTTTAATTGAAACAACGCTTTAGTTGAAACATTGTTTCATTAATTACTGGATTTTTAATATTTTAACAGAACACTGCTATGGAAAGTGCAGGTTGAGTTTGAATTAGTTCTGACCTATTAACGAAATCAAAGTCAATTATTCAATATTTTTCGATGATAAAGAAATAACTTTAAACATGTGTTCTAATGGTCTTACCGGACAAGTACCGTACAAGTTACCCCGCAAGTTTTCCAACGCTAACGCCCATTAAATCTGATGCTTAAATTTTAGGTGAATGCTTTGAATTCAGTTTTGACCCCGCAAGTTACCCCGCATGATAATCCCTGCTTTGGCATTTTAGATATGAGTTATCTATCTTTGGATGCATTAGGGTTTTGATAAACTGAATCAGTCATCAGCCTGGCTTTTTTAGAAAACGCTTCGCATTGAGAAGGTTTTCAACTTCCAATGCAAACTCTACGCATAGCAACACTACATTTTTCCTTGCAACAAAAAGGTAAAGTACCGGTTTCAGGGTGCATGCATTTTTATGTGGAGGCGATTACTAGTCTGGATTTCATTGAAAAACGATACAATAGATGACACATTCTCAATTCGGAGGTCACTGACCTCCGAATTTCAACTAACTGGATTCCAATTAAAATGAGAGCTATTAGTACAATCATTATCATAAACCCATTTCGAACAGCTTACACGGATAAATGACTCTTTGAAACGGGCGAATTATGAAATGGAATGCATAAAGGGCAACTGGAGTGTACGGGAATTTAAACGCCAGATAAACAGCCTTTATTTTGAACGAAGAGGCTTGAGTGCAAAAAGCGATTAAAGTATCGTTAAAAGCATCAAGGGTGATATAAAGAACAAAACTATGAATTTTCACCCCGCTTCCGGCATACCTTCGTACTCTACGATATGATGGGGCGTTTCTCCATAGTGAAAACTATGATTCCGGTGGTCGCGTTCGTCCAGTCCGATTCTGCGGAATATATCCGCCCAGGTTCTAAGCTCCGGAGCATATTCACGAGCGATGGGGTTGTCGGCCGGTTCGCTTTCCCACTGAGGATTTTCCTTTACCATGGCGGCATAAATATGCTCGGCATGATCTTCAAATTCGGCATTAAACCGGAAGGCTGCTTTAATATTGACCCAGGCAAGAACTTTCGAAAGCAGAATGTAAAAGCCGGTAATCAGCACCACGACGGGTGTAGCCAAAAACCAGGGATCTTTCATGCCATCCTCGCGCATTTTTTCCTGAATAAGCAGCAAATGGTAAAATTCGTTGTCCTGCGCCGAACGTCCCCATTCCATAATGTCGCGCGCCCAGTTTACCTTGCGTCGGTTGTGGTAGTTGTGCGTTAGTCGCACATATTGCCGGAGTTCCCATTCACGGTAAGGTATGCATGCCAGTATTTCAAGTAGTTTGGCTTTGCCGAGGGTATCCTTTTTTCCGGCTGCCAGGTCCATGGCGGCAAAGAAGAAACGGGCTGCTATTCCATATTGTAAGGGTAATCGTTGTAATGATTCCTGTTGTTCTTTTCGTAAATTGATTGTCATATCTGCGTTACAATTTAAATTGATTAAAAATAGTTTGTTTGCAGGATTCTAACGATTAACCATTGATGAATGTTGAATTGTTTGGGTTAATTAACTAAAAATTTCCGTAATTGGGCCAACCCGAAATAATCATTAAATTTGCAGCCTAAAATTCTAAAAATCTATGTTGTTTAACTCCTTCGATTTTGCGGTGTTTTTACCGCTGGTCTATATTCTGTACTGGTTGTTTTTTCAGAAAAACCTGAAGCTGCGAAATCTGTTTCTGCTGGCGGCCAGTTATACCTTTTACGGTTTTTGGGACTGGCGGTTTCTGTCGCTTATCCTTATCAGTTCGCTGATGGACTATGTGTTGGCGCTTAAAATTCATCAACTGGGGGACGAGAATCAGCCAAAACGTAAAAAGCTGATGGTGTTAAGTATGGTGCTTAACCTCGGTTTTTTGGGCTTCTTCAAGTATTACAATTTTTTTGTCGAAAGTTTTATTGCCAGCTTTTCGCTTTTCGGGAAGGACTTTGGATACACACCGCTGAATATCATCCTGCCGGTAGGGATAAGCTTTTACACTTTCCAATCGCTGAGTTATACGCTGGATGTGTACTATAAAAAGATGGAGCCAACGCACAAACTCATCAACTTCCTGGCTTTTGTCAGCTTTTTTCCGCAGTTGGTGGCCGGACCTATCGAACGTGCAAAAAAGCTGTTGCCTCAGTTTGAGGAAGTTAAAACCTTCGATTACCAGGCAGCACGCAGCGGACTTCTGCTTATCGTTTTTGGTTTGTTCAAGAAAGTGGTGATTGCCGACCGCTTGGCGGTGTTTATCAATCAAACCTACGGTTCTATAGAGGAAGCGAAAGGCATCGCTATGCTTATGGGCGTACTGTTCTTTGCGTTTCAATTGTACCTCGACTTCTCGGCCTACTCCGATATCGCCATCGGTACAGCGCGACTTTTCGGGTTTAAACTTACTACCAATTTTCGCCGGCCCTATCTTTCGGCTTCCTTTTCGGGATTCTGGAAACGCTGGCACATCACGCTTTCCAGTTGGTTTCAGGATTATATTTACATCCCGCTGGGAGGAAACCGCAAGGGTTATAACCGTAAGCTGGTGAACCTGATGGTGGTGTTTTTCCTGAGCGGACTGTGGCACGGTGCTTCCTGGAATTTTGTAATCTGGGGATTGATCAATGGCTTGTTTCTGGTGGCTCTCGATCCGCTTTTTCAACTGGAAAAGCCGGGCAACCTGATGAAACGTGTTGCTGCCGCAGTGCTTGTTTTTGCCGGATGGACACTTTCGCTGGTGTTTTTCCGTGCACAAAGCGTTGCCGATGCTTTACTTGTGTTTGCAAATCTGGGCTTAGGGCAAACCGAAGCGCTCTATCAGTTTGGCTTAAACAGTCGCGAATTTACCTTTGCTGTATATACCCTGGTGGGAATTATGATCTACGAGATAATTGCTGAACGCTATGGCGATCGCCTACTGGAACGTTTTTTCGCATCGCCCGTTTACCTGCGCTGGGGGCTGTACCTGGCCCTCACCCTGAGTATCATCTACCTGGGATCGTACGGTGCTGCCAACGACAATAGTTTTATTTATTTTCAATTCTAAAAGATGTCAAAACGTAAAAATATTAGCCAGCCAAAGACCGTTCAACAGGTAAAAAAACACCGCGAACTAGTGTTCAGGTTCTTCCTTTTCTCAGCGATAGTGGCCGGTGTCGTTTATTATACCGATGCAAAAGGCTATTTCAATCCCGATTACACCAACGACCATACCCGTCGGAAATGGAATGCCTATTATGAGTTTACCAAACACCAGCCCGTGGATGTGGTGCTGGTGGGTAATTCACACCTCTATACAGGGGTGAGTCCCGAACATCTCTCCAATGCGCTGGGAGCTTCCTGTTTTATTCTGGCTTCGCCGGGTACCACCATGACCGATACCTACTATGCATTAAAAGAGGCGATTACAGTTCGAAAGCCGCGTATGGCCATCGTCGAAACCTTTACCCTGAACGATTACGATTCACATGAACTAAAGCCGGGAACGCTCTCCGAGCAATTCAAGAGTTTCTCTGCACGAAAGAATTTTGTTCAGAAAGTGCTTTCTACACCGGTGCTCTTTGCATCCGATCATTATGCGGCGGCCTGGTCGAATACCATCCGGAACCACAGCTTCATCTTTACCGATACGGCTCAGATTCGTCGTAACATTGCCCTGAGTAAGGTAAAACAGCCGAACCAACAGGGTTTGTACCTTGGGCGTTATATTCGTTTTACATCCGGAATAGAGGATAGCACACTGCTGAAATACGATCGCCCCGGATTTAAAGCCTATGAATATTCGAAACACATGCCCAGCCCTGAAGCGCTGAAGTTCCTGGAAAAAACCATCCGTTTGTGTGAAGAAAATGATATTGAACTGGTGTTGCTCACCCTGCCGATGTATCACCGCCATGTGCACGATTACGAGCAGTACAAACAGGTGATACAGAAAACAGCAGGAGTGCAGGTTTCCTGGCTCGACCTGCAACTTCCCTACGACACAGCTGCTTTTACCCCTGAAAGTTTTGAAAATACAGTTGCCGAAAATCAACACATGACCTATCAGGGTTCGCTGGTAGCAGCATATAAATTAGCTGCTTATATCAACGAGAAGCATCCCGGCGCAGTGCCCGATCGCTCAGGAGAAATGGCATGGAAACAACTTTTTTATGGTTCCGATGGTTATTTTGAAAACCACTCTCCTGAAAAGGATGGTGTTAGTAAGGTGTTGATGACGGATGCTGAGGTTTCCGGAGGGATAAAGGTGAAGGAATTAATTCTGGTTCCACAGCAGGGAGCCAAACGGTTGTTAATGAAGCTGGAAAACAGAAAAACTTCGAATACAGACGCGGGAGTGATTTCCATTTCTGCATTGAAACCAATGACGGTGGATGTGGAAATGCTGGCAGGAAATGAACGAACTGTTGTTCCTGTTCAACTGTTGCCTGCAGTATCAGTAAATCCATCGAACCATGTACTGATGGTTTCCGATTATCTTGATCCCCGTATTGAAGTGGAGAAAGTGGTCAATATTCGATTGTAAAAAAGTGCACAGTTGAAAAATGTTGCTGAATATTCATCTATCCGACAAGTTTCTTCATTAAAAAATGACTACTTTTAGCCATCAAAAAACAAGTATATGAGAAAAATATTCTTCATTTTACCTCTTCTTCTTTTTCTTTCCTGTTCCTCCCCTAAATGGGTGTTGACAGAAATGAAAGGTTCGAAGATAGCACTGGATGCTTCTACTGAAGCAATTGCCGATGAGAGCTTTAAATCATTCCTGTCGCCCTACAAGCAGCAGCTCGATGCCAAAATGGACCAGGTGATTGGTTATGTCGAACAGGACATGCGTGCACATAAGCCCGAAAGTCTGCTCTCGAACTGGAGTGCCGATGTGTATCTGAAACGGGCTGCTGCCAGCCTCGGCGAACCCGTGGATGTGGCAATCGTGAATCTTGGGGGTTTACGTACACAGATCCCAAAAGGTAATTTTACTGTACGTAAGGTCTTCGAACTGATGCCCTTCGAAAACGAGCTGGTTATACTCTGGCTGAAAGGATCCGATCTCAACGATCTCCTGCAATATTTTGCCGGGATTGGGGGTCAGGGAGTGGGCGGGCTGACATTGGAAATCCGCAATGGCAAAGCAGCAACTATCAGAATAGGAGGGAAAGCCCTGGAGATGGAGAAACATTACATCATTGCCACCAACGATTATCTTGCCGAGGGCAACGATTATATGACGGCACTAACTAAGCACGTAAAGCGTGTTAATACAGGCATCCTGATTCGCGATATGCTTCGTGATTTTGTGGTTGCAGAAACAGCTGCCGGACGAAATATTAACGCTAAACTGGAAGGAAGGATTGTAAATCATGACAAATAACCGATACATCCTGCTGGTAGTCATTGTGTTACTGGCACACGCAGTCACAGCGCAGAAAACGCAACAGCTTGTTATTCTGCATACCAACGATACCCATAGTCAGATTGAACCGACCGATAAAGCGTCGTCCCGCAATGCCGACATGGGTGGATATGCCCGCCGTCTGGGCGTTATCAACTCCATCCGCGAGAAAGAGCCCCATGTGTTGTTGCTGGATGCAGGCGATTTTTCGCAGGGCACTCCCTATTACAATTTTTTCAATGGAAGGTTGGAGGTACAAGGATATAACCGGATGAACTACGATGCAGTTACCCTTGGTAATCACGAGTTTGATAACGGAATGGATTCGCTCGTCATGATGCTCTCGATGAAGAATTTTCCGGTGGTGGTCTCTAACTATACTGTCTCAACTTCCAAACTAAAAGACTTTGTACAACCCTGGCTGGTTCTCAACAAAGGGAAACTGAAAATTGGCATTATGGGACTGGGGGTTGAACCTGCCGGACTCATCATGGAAAAAAACTACGAAGGTGTGGTGTATGAAGATCCTGTGAAAAAGGCCCGGGAAATATCCGATTTTTTGAAGAAAGAGAAAAAATGCGATGTAGTGATTTGTTTGTCACATTTGGGCTCCGATTCGACAGAAGTCAAGGTTAACGATTTCACCATTGCCCGTAATACAACTAATATTGATGTAATTATCGGTGGCCATTCGCATTCGATGCTTGAAAATGTGACGACTACCAATGCTTCAGGACGCAGGGTCATGATTGCTCAAATGGCCAAAAGCGGATTGTACCTCGGACGCATCGACCTTGAATTTGCCCGAAAATAACTACCTTTGCACTTCCTATTGAGAAATTGATATGTTACGACAGGCTTTAGAACAAAAACTGCAACAGAAGCTCTCGCCTGCGCAAATTCAGGTGATTAAAATGCTGGAGGTGCCTACCCTCGAGCTGGAAGAGCGTATCCGTCAGGAGCTGGAGGAAAATCCCGCTCTGGAGGAAGGTTCAGAGCTAAAAGACGATGAAACATACGATGATGACCTGAACGATGACGGTGGTAACAACGACGATATGGATCTGGAGGAATACATGATGGACGATGATATTCCCGATTACCGCTTAAAGACGAATAATTCTTCAAAAGACGATAAACACGAAGATATTCCCTTTTCGATAGGAAAAACATTTCACGAGCACCTTATTGAACAGCTTGGATTGCAGAGTATTACTGATAAACAGCGTGTAATAGCAGAATATGTCATCGGAAATATTGATGATGAAGGTTACCTTCGCCGACCCGTGGAATCGATGGTGGATGATATCGTTTTTCAATCGGGGGTAAACACCAACGAGGAGGAAGTAGAGGAAATGATTTCGTTGGTTCAGGAATTTGATCCTGCAGGCGTGGGAGCCACCTCCCTTCAGGATTGCCTGAAACTTCAACTGGAGCGTAAAACCTACCGGCGGGAAGTGGATATAGCCCTGAAGATTATTGAAAATTACTTTGAGGAATTTTCAAAAAAGCACTACGATAAAATCATTAAGTACCTTTCGATTACTGAAGATGAGCTGCGCGATGCCATTACCGAGATAGCACATCTGAATCCCAAGCCGGGTAATGCCTGGGGCGGCAACCTGCTTGAAAAATCGATGACAACGGTGGTTCCCGATTTTATCCTCGAAAACGATGAAGGGAAATTGCGTGTCCATCTGAACGACAGCAATGTGCCTGATTTGCGCATTAGTACTACCTATAACGATCTTTTTCAGACCTATACCGATCAGAAGGGAGAGAAAAATACGGCTCTGAAGGAAGCGGTGATGTTTGCCAAGCAGAAAATTGATTCGGCCCGCTGGTTTATCGACGCGATTAAGCAACGTCATCAAACGCTGCTAACAACAATGCAGGCCATCGTAAACTATCAGCGCGAGTTTTTTCTCGAAGGCGACGATGTGTATATGAAGCCTATGATTTTGAAGGACATAGCCGATATTACCGGATACGATATCTCGACCATTTCAAGGGTCAGCAATAGTAAGTATATCCAGACTGAGTTCGGTGTGTATCCTGTGAAGTATTTTTTCTCCGAATCGATGACCAACGACTCCGGCGAAGAAGTATCTACCCGTGAGATCAAGAAGATTCTTCAGGATTGTGTGGAGAATGAAGATAAACGCAAACCGCTGAACGATGATGCCCTTGCTGATGTATTAAAGACAAAAGGCTATCCGATTGCCCGTCGCACCGTGGCGAAGTACCGCGAACAATTGAATATCCCGGTAGCCCGGTTACGTAAAGAACTATAAACCAGTATGCATGCTTAAGTTTTATAAAGCCGTCTCATTTGCTTTGCAACCCCTGTTGATGCCCACCTTTGGGATTATCCTGCTGGTGTTAAGTCCACTGGGTGGCTATTTTACGTCCACCTGGAAATGGTTTGCGGTAGGAGGAACCTTTGTTTTTACTGCACTGATGCCCGCTACGCCCATCCTGATGATGCTGCGTAGCGGCCAGATTAAGGATTTGTACATCTCGAAAAAAGAACAGCGCACCATGCCCTATCTTTTTTCGCTCATTGCTTATGTGTTCTGGACCTTATTCATGTGGAGAATCCTGAAGATGCCGCTTTTCCTGGTATTTATGGGGCTGGGATCAACGCTTTCAATACTTGTGATCACACTCATCAATACCCGATGGAAGATAAGTGCTCATCTCTCCGGGGTTGGTGGCCTTGCCGGAGGTGTTTTTGCCTATGCCTACATCATGTGTATCAATCCGCTTGGATTGTTAGTGCTGATGGTTCTTTTATCCGGACTTACCGCTCTGTCGCGTATCGAGCTCAAAGCCCATACGCCGGGGCAAACGCTGGCGGGTTTCACCGTTGGATTCTTTATGGTTTTTTTGCCACCGATAGTGGTGCGTTTACTTAGTTAATTATCAAAACAATAAAATAAACAAACAATGATTACAGCAGACCAACTTAAAGATGTGTTGGAGCGCGAGGACGCGCTGAGGAGGTATCTTTGACGTCGATACCAAGTTAATTCAAATCGAAGAAGAAGAACTACGGACGCAGGTTCCGGGTTTCTGGGATGATGCCAAAGTAGCTGAAGCTCAGATGAAAAAGGTAAAAGACCTGCGCAAATGGGTCGAAAGTTACAACGAAGTGAAGGCTGCGGCTGATGAATTGCAGCTGGCCTATGATTTTTACCGCGAGGAAGCAGTGACCGAGGAGGAAGTGGATGCTGCCTACAAGCACGCTATGGAGCTTATTGAAACGCTGGAGATGAAAAATATGCTTTCGAAGGAGGAAGACAAACTGGGCGCTGTGGTGAAGATTGTGGCTGGTGCCGGTGGTACCGAAGCGCAGGACTGGGCCGAAATGCTTTTCCGGATGTATCAACGTTGGGGCGAGCGACAGGGTTATAAATGCGAAATCACCAACCTGCAGGATGGTGACGAAGCAGGTATAAAGACGGTTACTATGCAGTTTGAAGGCGATATGGCGTACGGCTACCTCAAGTCAGAAAACGGCGTACATCGCCTGGTGAGGGTTTCTCCC